>JBLIFO010000066.1:0-13208 GCA_047633875.1 Marinoscillum sp.
TCAAGTGCATCATGAGCATATGGTAGGTTTGGTAATTCAAAAGCCATGTTATTTCTGTTTTAGTTAAAAAATCGTATTAAACTCAAATATAAAACATCACACGCTAGGATTTGTTCCCTCTGATCTGCTTAAAAAAGGAAGTAACCAATAAAGAAGCTTCATCCGCCAATAGCCCTGTTATTAGTTCAGTAGTTGGGTGAATAATATTTGGATTTACGATCTGATAGCCTCTTTTTTCATCTTTCGCCCCAAAGCACACCTTGGCAAGCCGTGCCCAATAAAGTGCTCCCGCACACATGGTGCATGGTTCTAGAGTGACATACAAAGTACATTGGTCAAGATATTTTGATCCAAGATGGTTCTGCGCAGCAGTGATGGCCATCATTTCCGCATGAGCTGTTACGTCATTGAGACGCTGTACTTGATTGTGCGCTCGAGCTATGATTCTATTTTGGCAAGTAATGACCGCTCCGACAGGTATTTCCTTTTCCTCAAAGGCAAGTTCTGCCTCTTTGAGCGCCTGACGCATGAAATGCTCGTCGCTATGTACACTGAGCGTCATGATTTGATCTGGATACTTCCCATTATTTCTTTGGCGGTAGCCTCCCACTCCGACCTGATGCGCGAAGGACAACTAAAGTTGAAAAGGAGCACACGGTTGTTGTATATGGTGTACTGAATGTAGCTGTACTTAGAAATGCTGGCATTGCCGCCGAATGTACTTTCTTCATCGGTGATTTTTGACACAAATTCTAAGATTATAAAATCACGCCCATTGATCTCTCTGATGTCTTCTTGGATGAATTTCACTTCCGTGAAAAGGTTAGAAATGTTGGCTTTGTAGAATGATCGAAGTATTTCCAAATCTCCATCTGGCCATGTCGTGCTGTTTTGATTGATGCCTAGATCTACCAGTCTGTCTTGACTTGTAAACATGGCAATTGGGGCTCTTGCTGACACAAATTTGCTCACGCGCTCTCCTGTGGACATATCCACGAAGGTTTCTGGTACACCTATTGAAATCTCTTTTGTGATTTTGGTTTTACTCAGCTTGGTCTGTGCTGTCGCAAATTGAATGCTGAATATTAGAGACAGAACTACCATTGCTAGCTGGTTTGGATGCTTCATTTGTAGTTGGGATTTATTTAATTCAAAGCTAAAACTATTGTTAAATTTGCCGCTTATTTTAAGGCTTACGCATAAATAATAAATTAATGTTGAGAACACATACTTGTGGGGAATTGAGGAGTGAACACATCGGGCAAGAAGTAACGTTGGCCGGTTGGGTTCAAAAAGTAAGGGACAAAGGCGGAATGATCTGGATAGATCTACGTGACAAGTATGGTATTACGCAGCTGATACTGGAAGAAGGGGTGACATCAGAGTCTATTCTGAGTACCGCTCGAACGATCGGTCGTGAGTTTGTACTTTCTGCAACTGGAAAAGTGGTGGAGCGCGAAGCAAAGAACAGCAAAATCCCAACTGGAGATATTGAAATCACCATTACGGGGCTGAGTATATTGAATGCATCCAAAACACCTCCTTTCATCATAGAAGATGAGACAGATGGTGGTGAGGACCTAAGAGCTAAGTACCGATACTTAGACCTGAGAAGAGGTGTGGTTAGGAAAAATCTAGAGATGCGTCATCGCTTGTTGCAAAGTACGAGAGCATATTTATCTGACCATCTTTTCACGGAAGTGGAGACACCTGTCTTGATTAAAAGTACACCTGAAGGCGCACGAGATTTTGTAGTTCCGTCCAGAATGAATCCTAATCAGTTCTATGCTTTGCCACAGTCTCCACAGACTTTCAAGCAGTTGTTGATGGTGTCAGGGTTTGATCGTTATTTCCAGATCGTGAAGTGCTTCAGGGATGAAGACTTACGAGCTGATCGTCAGCCAGAGTTCACACAGATAGACTGTGAGATGTCGTTTGTGACACGTGAGGATATTATTGAGACTTTCGAAGGCTTGATCAAATACCTCTTCAAGCAAGTGAAGAATGTTGATTTGGGAGATATCCCGTTGATGTCATACGCCGATGCAATGACCAAATACGGTTCTGATAAGCCAGACCTAAGATTTGGAATGGAGTTCTGCGAGTTGACAGAATTAGCTCAAGGCAAAGGCTTCCCAGTTTTTGATGATGCAGAATTGGTAGTAGGAATAGCTGCAACAGGCTGTGCTGGATATACCCGTAAAGAAGTAGATGCGCTGACTGACTTTGTTCGCCGACCACAAATTGGTGCAAAAGGCTTGGTCTACGTGCGTTGCAATGAAGACGGGACTTTCAAGAGTTCAGTTGATAAGTTCTATGATGAAGCTACACTTCAAGAGTGGTCACAAAAAATGAATGCACAGCCGGGTGATCTATTGTTGATCTTGGCTGGGGATGCAGATAAGACGAGAAAGGCTTTGAATGAACTCCGTTTGGAGATGGGCACAAGACTGGGTCTTCGGGATCGAAGTAATTACGTGGCGCTATGGGTGGTGGATTTCCCATTACTAGAGTGGGATGAGGAATCACAAAGATTCCATGCAATGCACCACCCTTTTACTTCGCCAAATCCTGAGGACTTGGGCAAACTGGGGTCTGACCCAGGAAGCGTTCGTGCAAATGCTTATGACTTGGTAATCAATGGTGTAGAGCTTGGTGGAGGATCTATCAGGATTCATGACCGCACGCTTCAATCGCAGATGTTTGATGCATTAGGCTTCACTAAAGAAGAGGCTCAAGAGCAGTTTGGTTTCTTAATGAGTGCATTTGAGTACGGTGCACCACCACATGGAGGGATTGCTTTTGGTTTTGATAGACTATGTGCATTGTTTGGAGGGCAAGACAGTATCAAGGATTTCATTGCCTTCCCGAAAAATACTTCTGGGCGCGATGTGATGATAGATACCCCGTCAATGATCAGTGATGCACAGCTTAAAGAACTCTATCTAGGCCTTACACCGCCGACAAAAAAGAATTAAATTGAAGAAAATATTTTGAGCAATTCTTAATTATTGGAACTATCAGTAAATCAAGATGACTAAAAAATTCTTACTCTATTCTTCGCCCATCATGCTCATGTTTTTGGCAATAGCCTTGTTTGAGCCATGGATTTACCTACATGTACTTACGAGCTCAGAGATAGATGAGTCTTTGAAGCAGGAACATTTTGACATCATAGCGCATAAAGGAGCATCGGGATCAGCTCCTGAAAACACGATGGCAGCTTTTCAAATTGCTTTGGACTTAGGTGTAGATATGATCGAATTGGATGTGCGAAATACACATGATGAGGAGATTGTAGTCTTTCATGACGAGACTTTGGAGAGGACTACCAATGGTACAGGTGCCGTCCACGATTACACTTTGGAGGAATTAAAGAAATTGGATGCAGGATCGTGGTTTGACCCAAAGTTTAGTGATGAAAGGATACCTACTCTCAAAGAAGTACTCGATTTAGTAAGTAGTGCGAAAGGAAAGTGCAAAGTCTTGATAGAGATCAAGCACATGGATCATCCACATTATCAAGATTTTGCGGAGAAGTTGATCGATGTGATTCGTGAAGAAGAGAATGGCTATGATTGGATCATATTACAATCCATGGAGGTGGATTACATAGATGCGGCGCATGATTATGACGATCATGTCCAGACCAAAAAGTTAATGATCGGCGAGGATTCAGCTCCTTTGATTGCCTTTTATATAGAGACTAAGATGCATTTGGGTCACGCCAAAGAAAATGATAGAATGAAAGCGCTCAACCCTGAATATCATACTTTATCTACTCGCCGCGTATTCCGAATGCATGCACGGGGTTTTGAAGTTTATACCTATTCACCTAATAATAGAGATGACATGGTAAAAATGCTTCACATGGGCGTAGACGGAATTATCACTGACAATCCAGAAATTTTGGTTCAAATAAGAAAAGAAATCGAGGAGCTTTAAAGGTGGGATAAGGCTACTTTGTCTGCCTCGGCCGCTATGTACCCAAAAGAATCCCACGCATAATGCTTCAGTATTTTATTGATAACTGCTTCACCTTCTGGCACCTGCCCGTTATAAAGATACCAGTTAGCTACACCGTAAGCAAGGGTAGGTTCTAGACTGCCATCAGGGCCTTTGGCTTGGTCTAATAAATCCTCCGCATCTACTTCGCCTGCATAAAGACTTAGGCGATCACGATAGCCGAAATTTTCTATTATTCGCATTCTCTCTGGGATTAAAGTCAGAAGTTCTTCAGCTGCGGCTATGTTGCCAATCTTTCGATAAGTCATATAGAACCAATCTACGTTTGCTACCAATAGATCATCATTGTCTGCAAATTCTAGACAATGTTTGAAAGACGAAATGGCCTTATCATAGTTGCCTTTCAGATAGTAGGCTATTCCTAAATGATACCAAATATTGAATTTATCATTGGTTAGTGGTAGATTAATTCGGTTAGGAAGTCCATCAGGCTCTATCGCATTTTTTGGAATTCGAGCGTAGAAAGCCGCTTGTTGTAAATCCACAATTGCTTCATCAAACTTTCTGGTTGTAATATATCTATGTCCTCTATGTCTGAATACCCGATATGCTTCATCGTCTAAATCGATTCCAATAGAAAAAATTCTAATGGCTTCTTGATATCTCCCCAGATATGCAAGTCTCCTACCGTACCAAATAATATTTTCAATGTCTTCTGGATTGGACTCATAGTTTTTACGTGCTTCCTCAAGTTGATCTTGTCTTTGCTGTCTCGTTTGAGCAGTTAGTTGCTTTGCAGGCAATAAGGAACCTTGTAATGAAATGACTTGATTGGACTTAGTCACCTTGGAAGCGTCCTCTGCCGTGTTGATGACTTCACCACTACTCTTACTGGATTCAGTTTGAATACAGCCACTGCAAATTGGGATCAATAGGAATGGTAAAAATTTTATTTTTAACATGGTGAATCAGGGTGAACTTGAAAATAGGTAAAATGAAATCAATCCCAATTAGGATACCCGGGTGATTGTATTTCTCCGGATTCTTCTTTGGCTTTTTTCACCATTGCTCTTACTTCTTTTAGTAATGCTCTGGAGTCATAAACAATTCCATCTTTGATCGTGTACTTGATGCCTTTTGTTCGAATTACTTCATTTCCATCTGTAAGACGAATTGCGCCAGTTCCGTAGAGTACTTTCAAATCTGCCAATGGATTTTCTTCTACTAAGATCATATCGGCAAGCTTTCCAACTTCTATGGTTCCAATGGATTTCTCTAAGCCCAAGGCCTCTGCACCCATTAAGGTGGCAGAGCGAATGACCTCCATAGGATGGAAACCTGCTTCCTGTAGCAGTTCCAGCTCTCTGATATAAGCGAAACCATAGAGTTGATAGATGTAGCCACTGTCAGATCCTGTAGTGACTCTGCCTCCACGGTTTTTATATTCATTTACAAACTGCATCCAAAGTTGATAATTGTTTTTCCAGGACACCTCTTGCGTAGTACCCCATGCATGCCAGTATGACCCATGAGAAACCTTACTTGGAGCATAGAAATCCCATTGAACAGGGAGTGTATAGTCTTTGTGCCAATCAGCATTCATTGCTCGCATGAGGTCTCTGTTGGCTTCATAAATATTGAAAGTGGGATCCAAAGTGAAATCTCTTGCGAGCAGGGTATTCATCACTTCATTCCACTTCTCTGAGTTAGGCTCAGCGGCTTGCTGCCAGAGTTTTCCTGCCTCTTCAAAGCGCTGTTGCTCGTTTTGGTAATTATAATCAACAGGATAGTTCTGAACTATTTTATCGTGAAACATTGCCTCGGGCAGACCATACCAATGCTCCATGGTCGTTAGCCCCCAGCTTGAAGAGTTAAGCACATTCACCCAAGCTACGTTGGTCTGGGCATGATGGCAGGCTGAGCCAAGACCTAACCTCTTATTTTCTTCAAGCGCAGCTTTCATAATATCAGGTCTAGCTCCGAAAAATTTGATACCATCTGAGCCAGCCTCAGCGTTTTCTTTCACCCACTTTACCGCATCGGAAGGAGTGTCTATGCCGTCTGAACCCATTCCGAATCCTGTATAGGCAACTATTCTTGGCGCAATGATTTCATTTGCGGCACTTTTCTTTTTAAGATCAAGTGTCCATTCTCTTCCTCTAAAACTACCTGGTTCTCGAACTGTAGTGACACCATGACCCATCCAGAGTTTGAAGACATAATCTTCTGGGATAGCTTCTATCGAACCAATATGCCCGTGCATGTCTATAAATCCGGGCAGTAAAAACATGCCATTTGCATCAATTTCCTTGGCTCCCGGCTTAGCTTTAGGGCGCTTATTTTCATCAATAGCTACCCCCGGAAACCCTACCACAGATATTTTAACTATCTTATTTTTTTCAACTACCACATCCACAGGTCCTTGGGGCGGGGCGCCATTACCATTCACAAGAGTGGCACCTCTTATTATCAATTGGTCGTAAGGTCCCTGACTTATTTCTTGAGCAAAGGAGACAGTGATGTCTAGGAGTAAAAGAGCGAGTAGAAAAAGTGTTTTATTAAGCTGCTTCATGCAAATTCATGATAATTTTGAAGTTTCAAGATAATCCAAATTTCAGCTTAAAGCATACTAAAAATGTCTCGAACAGCTTCTTGTATGATGCCACTCGGCACTAAAGCTCCAAATTTCAATTTGACAGATGTTCGGACGAGTAAACAAATAAAATTCGCCGAAGCACGCGGAGCGAAAGGAACAGTCATCATGTTTATTTGTGTGCATTGCCCCTATGTAATTCATGTGCAGGATCAGATTGCGGATATCGCCGATCATTATGAGGATCTGGGGATTTCTTTTATTGCGATATCTGCCAACGAAATTATGAATTACCCACAGGATGCCCCTGCCTTCATGAAGGCTCAGGCCGAGGAGGTGGGTTTTAATTTTCCGTATTTGTTTGACCAAGATCAGTCCGTTGCAAAGGCTTATGGAGCAGAATGCACACCTGATTTTTTCGTCTTTGATGAGAATGATTCTTGCGTGTATAGGGGAAGGATGGATGCCAGCACACCGGGCAATGAAATGCCAAATGATGGTGAGGACTTGCGAGGTGCTCTTGAAGATCTAGTAGAAGGTAAACCCCTTTCTGAAAATCAAAAACCAAGTATGGGCTGTAATATTAAGTGGAAGTGAGTGCTGGATTTTCAGTAAGACTGATGTTTTGACTAATTTGCGTCACCCCGTTTAGTAACCACAATAAAACGACTAACCCACCTGCATATGAGCACGGCTAAAGGACAATTTGATAAGATTACCACACATCGTCTTCAGGAGATGAAAGCAAGTGGCGAAAAGATCGCTATGCTGACAGCATATGATTATTCAATGGCCCGTATTCTGGATGCTTCTGGTATAGATGTGATACTTGTTGGGGACTCAGCATCTAATGTGATGGCAGGGAATGAAACAACTTTACCAATCACTTTGGATCACATGATCTGGCATGCCACTTCAGTGGTAAAAGCAGTCAAAAGAGCATTTGTGGTAGTGGATGTGCCATTTGGTAGCTATCAAGGCAACTCATCAGAGGCGCTCAGATCGAGTATCCGTATCATGAAAGAATCTGGTGCGCACGCCGTGAAGATGGAAGGTGGTCTAGAGATAAAAGAGAGTGTGGTAAGAGTACTTTCTGCTGGTATCCCGGTGATGGGGCATTTGGGCTTAACACCACAGTCAATTTATAAATTTGGCACCTATTCGGTCAGAGCCAAAGAGACAGAAGAGGCAGCTAAGCTAAAAGCTGACGCTAAACTGCTCGAGGAGGTAGGATGCTTCGGGATAGTTGTAGAAAAAATCCCCGCTTCTTTAGCAGCCGAAGTAGCTAAATCAGTTCAAATCCCTGTAATAGGAATTGGCGCTGGCGCTGAAGTAGATGGGCAGGTATTGGTGGTAAATGATATGCTAGGTATCACGCAAGATTTCAAACCTAGATTTCTTCGCCAGTATGCGGATTTGAATAAAATCATTGGTGAGGCAACAACCAACTATATAAAAGACATTAGATCAAGTGATTTTCCGAATGAGAAGGAGAGTTATTAATTTTTATTGATCAATCTAAAAACTAGAAACACAATCATACATGGCAACTAAAGGCACTATTCTTTACACGATCACGGACGAAGCTCCAGCACTAGCTACCTATTCATTACTTCCGATTGTTCAGGCGTTTTCAGCCCAGGCAGGGATAGAAGTGGAAACGAGAGACATCTCGCTTGCTGCAAGAATCATTTCTGTCTTTCCGGAATATTTGACCGATGATCAAAAAGTAAGTGATGACTTGGCCGAATTAGGCAAGCTGGCTACCACACCAGAAGCCAATATCATCAAGTTGCCAAATATTAGTGCTTCTGTGCCCCAGCTTAACGAGGCTATCAAAGAATTGCAAAGCAAAGGGTATAGTCTTCCTGACTATCCAACTTCACCAAAGACAGACGAAGAGAAAAACGTACAAGCCAAGTATGATAAAATAAAGGGGAGTGCTGTAAACCCAATTTTACGTGAAGGCAACTCTGACAGACGCGCACCAAAAGCGGTGAAAGAATATGCGCGAGCTAACCCACATAGCATGGGTGCTTGGAGCAAAGATTCAAAATCACATGTGGCCTCTATGAGTTCAGGAGATTTTTACGGAAGTGAGAAATCTGTGACTATGACTGGAGCTGATAGCATAAGAATAGAGCATGTGGCAGAGGATGGAAGTATTACTGTGTTAAAGGAAAAACTCAATCTTCTAGATAAAGAGATCATAGACGCGGCGGTGTTAAGAGCGGGTGAATTGAGGTCATTTCTAGGCAAAGAAGTAGCTGCCGCTAAAAAGGAGGATGTCCTTTTCTCCATTCACTTAAAGGCTACTATGATGAAGATCTCTGATCCGATCATATTTGGTCATGCAGTATCTGTATTCTTTGACAGCCTTTTTGAAAAATATTCAACTCAGTTTAAAGCCATTGGTGTGAACCCAAACAATGGATTTGCAGACTTGCTGCGTAAGATTGAGGGCTTAGATTCAGATACTCAGAAAAATATTCACGCAGATATATTGGCTTGCTATGCAAGCCGACCTGAGTTGGCCATGGTCAATTCTGACAAAGGCATCACCAATTTATATGTACCGAGTGATATCATCATCGATGCATCCATGCCGGCAGCTATTCGTACTTCAGGAAAAATGTGGGGACCAGATGGAAAAGCTAAGGATACCAAATTTGTAATTCCAGATAGATCATACGCAGGTGTATATGCAGCGATCATTGATGACTGTAAGTCAAATGGAGCTTTTGATCCAACTACAATGGGAAGTGTGCCGAATGTTGGGCTTATGGCGCAGAAGGCAGAGGAGTACGGATCTCATGACAAAACTTTCGAAATAGCTTCAGCGGGCAAAGTACAGGTTGTGGATGCGGCGGGCAAGGTATTGTTGTCGCACAGCGTGGCTGCCGGTGATATCTGGAGAATGTGCCAAGTAAAAGATGAACCTATTCAAGATTGGGTGAAGTTGGCAGTAAACCGTGCAAGACTATCCAATACACCAGCAATTTTCTGGTTGGATGATGTGCGAGCGCATGATAGAGAATTAATCACGAAAGTAAATACCTATTTGAAAGACCATGATACCACAGGCCTAGAGCTCCATATCATGGCACCTTTAGAAGCAACGAACTTCACGGCAGAGCGATTGAGAAGAGGCTTGGATACCATCTCTGTAACAGGAAACGTACTTAGAGATTATTTGACGGATTTATTCCCGATTTTGGAAGTAGGTACAAGCGCGAAAATGTTGTCGATAGTGCCTTTGATGAATGGAGGAGGACTTTTCGAAACAGGAGCTGGTGGTTCCGCACCGAAACACGTTGAGCAGTTTGCTGAGGAGAATCACTTGCGTTGGGATTCTTTGGGAGAGTTTTTGGCTTTGGCTGCTTCTTTGGAGCACTTCAGTCAAGTGAACAATAATCCTAGGGCTCAAGTACTGGCGGATACTTTGGACGCTGCAAATAGCACATTCTTATTGGAAAACAAATCACCATCACGCAAGGTCAAGGAAATCGACAACAGAGGAAGTCACTTCTACTTGGCGATGTATTGGGCTGACGAATTAGCGGCACAGGACAAAGACGCAGCATTGAAAACTACGTTTACAGAAGTTGCGAAAGCACTAAAAGAAAAAGAAGCTGTAATTAATCAAGAGCTTATCGATGCTCAAGGTGGTCCTGTGGATATGGGTGGATATTACAAGCCAAACAACATTTTGACGGGTCAGGCAATGCGACCAAGCGAAACATTCAATACTATTTTGAACAGCCTAAAAGCTTAAATGGATTTGAGACAATTCAATGGACTGATAACTGCTGAGTGGCTCCATGAGCACCTCGGTAGCCCAGATCTTATTGTTTTGGATGCCAGTATAGCTGCTTTTGGTGAAAAGGTTGATTCCAATCAAGAGAGATTTGAAATAGCAGGGGCGAGATTTTTCGATTTGGATGGTGATTTTTCACTTCTTGACACCAAACTTCCGCATATGATGCCAACTGAGGCGCATTTTAATGCTGCTGCTCAGAAACTTGGAATTAATCAGGAGTCCGCAATAGTCGTTTATGACAACTTGGGTATTTATTCAAGTCCCAGAATCTGGTGGATGTTTCGCGCAATGGGTCATGAAAATATTGCGGTATTGGACGGAGGATTGCCTGCTTGGCAAGAGAAATATGCAGTTGAGCCACAAGAGAAAAGAAGTGATTACCCTCTTGGCAATTTTAATGGTAAGCTGATTTCAAGTTTCTTCAATTCTGCGAATGAAGTCTTGTCTGAAATTGAAAATCCAAAATCTGTTCTCATAGATGCGCGTGCTTCTGGGCGTTTTTATGCTACTGAGCCAGAGCCAAGGGCGGGCTTGCGCGGAGGTCATATTCCGAATTCAAAAAATCTACCTTTTCCAAGCATCATAGCCGATGGTCAACTTTTGGCAACAGAAGCGCTTCAAGGCAAATTTGATAAGATCATGCAAGGTGCCGATGAGCTAATTTTTTCTTGTGGATCTGGATTGACGGCCTGCATTTTGGCACTTGGTGCACATAGAGCAGGTTATGACAATCTGTCAGTTTATGACGGATCTTGGGCTGAGTGGGGGATGCCGGGGGACTTGCCTGTATTTACTACAGACTAATTTTTTTTCTCATTCCAATGCATTGTTATTGATTACTTCGCAGTTAAGTTTTTTGCGAATCGGGGCTAATTTATTTTCCATTATTTCTGGATCTGCAGCACTTAACAGGAAGAACTTGTCCCCAGAAGTGGTCTTTAAAAAGGCCTTAAACTGCTTTAGCTTTCTTGTATGCACTCGGTTGCTGAGGCTAGCCATGCTTTGCTCATAAGCAACCGCATTTACGAAGATGTGCGAAATCTCATCGAGAGGTTTAGTCGATCTCTTTTGGAACCCAGCAATTAAAGTAATTTCAGAAATTTTCATTTGCTCTGGATCAATTTCCAATATGTAATAGTTTGACCACAAAACAGGCACGAGCATAGACAAGCCAATGCAACAAAAGATAGCTGTCATCTCGCCGAAATTGCTCATCGCGTAAAATATGAAACTTAAAATCATTACTGAACCAAGAAATCTGAACTGCCATGGCATTACACGTCCCTGATTTATTCTTACTTTGTTGGTTTTAACTTTTGTGCTCATGCAAACTTTCTATCATTTATGAAGTTAAACATATCTAGCAGCACAATTTGCGAATATACTATGCTAAAAGAGCTTCCTCTTTTTCCCTTAAACTTAGTTGCATTCCCTGGAGAATCACTCAACTTACACATTTTTGAACCACGATATACGCAGCTGATCAATGATTGCTTGCAAATGAAAACCAATTTCGGGATCCCTACTCATGTGCATGGAAAACTTGAATATGGCACAGAGGTGGCCATAGATGATGTGGCCCAGATTTATGATGATGGCCGTATGGATATTAAGACCAAAGGCATAAAATCATTTGTGATTGTAGATTTTGAAAACCCTTGGAATGGTCGTCTTTACGCAGGTGGTAAAGTTTCAATGATTGATCATATCCATGATCAAGATCCAGATTTGGCTACAGAGGTTCTGGAAAATTGCTTTGCTCTTTTTGATTGGCTGCAGATGAGAGATGAAGTATCGCATATCAAAAATCCGGGTATTTATGATTTGATTCATAAGATAGGCTTGAAGTTGGAGGAGGAGTATGAATTAATAAAGATGACTTCAGAGCACGCTCGTCAATTATATATTTTAAAACATCTGGAAAACTTGATTCCAGCTTTGGAAAGGGCCGAGAAAGCCAAAGAAAAAATCATCCTCAACGGACACTTCAAACACTTTGACCCCCTAAAATTCTAATCATTGTGTAATTTTCCACTATGATTGAAATCTCTGGATTTGGAATTGCATTCCTTTTCATCGTTGGTGGCTTGGCTTTTGTTTTGGTCACACTTTTTGCGGGTAAGCTTCTTCGCCCAAGTCGCCCAAACACTGAAAAACTGACGACCTATGAATCAGGTGAAGATCCGACAGGCTCAGCTTGGGGGGTGTTCAATATTCGGTTTTATGTGATTGCATTGATATTTCTCCTTTTCGAAACCGAAATGGTTTTCCTCTTTCCCTGGGCTACAGTATTTGCGGATGAGCAACTGAATGCTCAGACAGATGGCCTGTGGGGTGTTTTTTCTTTAGTGGAAACTTTCATTTTTATCGGAATTTTACTCTTGGGATTGATTTATGTTTGGGCAAACGGCATGCTGGATTGGACCAAGCCTACGCCGATAGCATCAAATTTCGTTTCGAAAATACCAGCTTCAGCATATTCACATCTTCAGGGCGGAGCTAACAATAAATCTAGCAATGGGACTTCTTGATCAGAAATTTGGACAAGGTGGCATTATTGTCACCAAGGCGGATGATCTGCTAAACTGGGCCAGGCTTAGCAGTCTTTGGCCGATGGGTTTTGGTTTGGCTTGTTGTGCTATTGAAATGATGGGGGCCTATACTTCTGGATATGATATGGACAGATTTGGGGTTTTGCCCCGGGCTTCACCTCGTCAGTCTGATGTCATGATTGTGGCAGGAACCGTTACTTTCAAAATGGCAGATCGAGTAAGAAGGCTTTATGAGCAAATGGCTGAGCCACGCTATGTCATCTCTATGGGTAGCTGC
>JBLIFO010000067.1:0-12905 GCA_047633875.1 Marinoscillum sp.
AGCCAATTGGAATAGGGGTGCCTTCCCAGAGCGATAAGCTCAATGACTGAAATATTGAGAGAGAAGGGTTTTTCTGTAAGGACTACACTTACTTTTTTAGCTAAGTCTTTGTCGGAAATGGCAATCAAGTTTTTGCCATCCAATCGCACCTCCCCACCTAATGAAGGCAATAAACGAGTTATGGTTTTAATAAAGGTTGTTTTTCCAACGCCGTTTTGTCCCATGAGTGAGACAATTTCACCTGGCTGCAACGATAAATTGATGTCTTTTTGTAAGACTTTGGGTTCATTTTGACCACTGTGATAGCCAATTGCCAGCGATTTGGTTTCGAGCAATGACATTAGCTGTGGGTATAGTTTAGGCTTTTTCTTCTTAGCAAGATGATAATCACAAACGGTGCTCCGAATAATGCTGTGACAGCATTAAGAGGTAAAGTGATGTCCATTCCAGGAAGCTGAGCGATCAAGTCGAAAATAAGCATAAGGCTGGCTCCAAAAATAATAATTAGAGGATTGAGCAAGAGGTGATTGGAGGTGTTGAAAAGCATCCGTGTGAGATGGGGAAGTGCTACCCCAAAGAATGCTATGGGTCCACAAAAAGCTGTGACTGTACCAGCGAGCAAAGCAGTGTTGAGGATGATTAATAGCCTTGTTTTTTTTAGATTTAAGCCTAGGCTGATTGCATAATTTTCACCCATTAATAGCGCATTGAGATTCTTCGACAAAAGCATCGAAGTAGCCAAGCCGATTACAATTAGTGGGATGAAAACAGTCAGCTCGTCCCAGCTCAAGCTGCCAAGGCTTCCAAAAGACCAGATGACATAGGCTTTAATGTTTTCAGCTTGACTAAAAAACTGTAGTATACTCACAAATGCTCCAGAGGCGGCTCCAAACATAAGCCCGATAATAAGGAGCGTAACACTGTCACGTATTCTGCTTGCCGCAAAACTGATAATCAATAGTACCAAAAGTGCCCCAGCACCAGCTGCGCATACTAAAAACCAGCTTCTCCCTATACCTGTCAACTCCATAAATCCCCCAAAATGCAACCCTAAAAAGATTGCAATAGCTACGCCTAAACCTGCTCCTGAACTAATTCCTAACACATAAGGGCCAGCTAGTGGATTTCTAAAGAGTGTTTGCATTTGCAAACCGCTCACTCCTAGTGCACTACCAACCAATATCGCCGTGATTGCCTTTGGGAATCTGAAGTTGGTCAGGATGATGTTCCAAGTGTCATTTTCTGATGTGCCCGAGATCAGATAAGTCAATAAACTTTTAATAGGGATAGCAACCGAACCAAGACTGACATTTGCAATAAAACAGACGATAAGGCAGATTGCCAAAAAGATCAATCTGCTCGTCCATTTCTTTTGTGATTCCTCGAGTTGCTGCTGGATCATGGAAGTTTCTGAAAGTAATAGGTTTCGTAATTTTCCATTAAATCGGGATGCAACAAGTAAATCAAGTCAGCAAGCACAATATCCGGCCGTGCATATGCTGACTCGAAAAAGTCATATCCACCAGCTTCACTAATCCTCTTATTATAGGAGTAAATCTTGTCTTTTTCGTAGGCATCAAATTTTGAATACCTAACATCTTGATTGAGAAGTTCCTGGCGAGTGTTGAAAGTGCTGGTTCCAATCCAAAAATCCGCGGATTTGGCTTTTTCTAGTACAGATTCAAAACTAAGTTCCAGCCAACCAGTATTAGTGTCGTCCTTCCAAAGATATTGTCCGCCAGCATCTTGATAGAAAGTTGCCGCCCAGTTTTTGCCTCCAGGGAGAAACCAAGCATCACCATACATCACGCCACTCAGCACTGTTGGTCGCTCCGTGACTTTCGCACATTTTTTCTTCAACTCATTGTAATTGGATGTTATCAAATTGAATATGGAGTCTGCCTCAGCTTCTTTATCGAATAGGGCACCAAAAAATTTGATCCATTCTGCTCGGCCAAGTGCTGTGGTTTCAAGGAAATCAGAATTATAAATCACAGGAATACCTGCCTCTTCGATTTTATCTAATATGCTCGATTCATTACCCATGTCAAAAGCCACCACCAAATCTGGCTCAAGGCCTATTAGTAGTTCCAAATTAAGGTTACCATTTGGTCCCAAATCTTTGATGAATCCCTTATTTACTCGCTCCTGAAGTATCGATGAGCTGATGTACTGTGTTCCGGGAAATCCGACTAGTCTGTCTTCTAAACCTAGTAATTCCAAATAGGGGAGATGTGTGGTAGAAGTTACAATTACCCGTTGAGGCACATTCTTAATTTGGAAATTTTGAGAGTGCTTGGCTCCAGGCCAAGGCTCTTTTATGATGATTTGATCTCTATCAAGTCTAAATTTTTCAGCACGAGTGATAACGCTCGTGCTATTTCTTGGAAGACTTTCGACCTCTTTAGTGATGTTTTGGCATCCACAAAAAATCAATACAAGAATAAAAAATTGGCTTGTTCTCATTGGGATCAAAATTGACCAAAAAATATTACTTAGAGGTAAATGAATTGGAGGTTACTAAAGTTGTGAATAAGTGTAAGTGTCAGACCTGTTAAGAAATATGACGAAGATATTGGGAGAATAAAAGTGAATGAGGATAGGCGTAATTTTAATTAAAGGCCAACTCTAGCGCTTTTCTTACTGATATTTTTTCTTGGGCAACCTGCTCAGTTAAAGACTTTATTTGGTCTTGTTTTAATGAGTTAGAGAAAAAATCCGAAGTTAGCTTTTCTTTGATGAGTTCATGAAGCCATTTAATACGCTGTTGGTTGCGATTTTCAAATAGAAATCCATTTGCGGTCATCTTGCCATTGTATTGCTCTATAGTATTCCAGGCTTCTGCAACACCAGTGCCATCAATTGCTGAGCATGTTTGTACTGGCACTATCCAGCCAGAAGCTTTGGGAGGAAAAAGGTGGAGTGCACTGGAGTAGGCATTCTGGGAGATTTTGGCTGCTTGCAGGTTATTCCCGTCTGCTTTATTAATAACAATGGCATCAGCCATTTCCATAATGCCACGTTTCATCCCTTGGAGATCATCACCTGCACCTGGTATCATGAGCAATAGAAAAAAATCAGTCATGTCACGAACGATTGTTTCACTTTGACCTACACCTACTGTTTCAACTATAATAATATCAAAACCAGCTGCTTCACAAAGTAAAATCGCCTCACGAGTTTTCGGAGCTACGCCACCAAGCGAGTCTCTTGCTGGCGATGGTCTAATATATGCGTCTGGATTATGTGCCAACTCAGACATTCTGGTTTTATCACCCAATATGCTCCCACGACTCAAGGAACTTGTAGGATCTACTGACAATACAGCCACTTTTTTACCTAGCTGGGTGAGTTGGTTGCCCAAAACCTCTATAAAAGTACTTTTCCCAACGCCAGGTATTCCTGTCACCCCAATACGAATGCTCTTACCGGTGAGAGGTAATACTTGATCCAAGAGGGAAGTAGCTAAGACTCTATCATCAGGCAGCGAGCTTTCAATTATCGTAATTGCCCGACTAAGAATGAGTGTATTACCATCGGAGATACCGTGAAGAAATTCATAATTTGTAGGTCGTATTTTCTTTGAGAAGGCCATGACACACAAAATGAGGTTAATAAATTGTTTTTATTTAATAAAAAATTATATTTTATTTATATTGCATTTGATCTATGACAGAATGCCTTTTACTTGCGAGTAATCTAAAGTCTTTTTTTAATTACCCGCTAACCACAATACTATGTTTAGAAAGTTTTGGCTTGATGTAATTTTAGGTACCCTGTTCATTTTTGGATTGATGGGGGCATTCGCTAGTATGACCGCCTTCAAAGTTTTTGATGTCTTTGATCCAATAGGACAGGCTTTCGACGATATGGAATTCACGGATATCGTGTTTTCCCAACTACGTGATGATCCAGTCGGCGATGATCGTGTAGTTCTCGTCAATTTAAGTAACCTTCAGCGTGGAGAAATAGGGATGATGCTTCAAATCATTTCCCAACACAATCCTGCTGTTATAGGTATTGACTCCTTCTTCTACACACCCAAGGAAGATACTCTGGGAGATATGATGCTGTTGGAAGGTCTAGCAAGTGTTCCGCATCTAATATTAGCATCTAAGCTACTCCCTCATCCAGTAGATCCGACACAAGATACCATCATATATTCCTGGGAAGTATTTAATGAATTTGCAGAGCGCAATGCGTTCGTAAATCTAATTACGGATGCTGAGGAGCAAGAAGATCTTAAAATGTGTAGAGCATTCTATCCAAAATTCGACATTCAAGGAGAACAACAAGTAGCTTTTGCAGTGCAAATGGCTAGTTTTTATGATTCCGCAGCGGCAGCTAATTTCTTAGCTAGGGATAATGAAGTAGAAGTCATCAATTATAAAGGCAACGTACTTGATTATGGTGCAACCAAATTTGGAAACAAATATTATGCATTAGATGTAGCCGACGTGTTTGAAGAAAATTTCACTCCTGACATGATCACGGGTAAAGTGGTGATGTTCTGTTATTTGGGGAAATATCTAGGCGATAGGGAATCATTAGAAGATAAATTTTTCACACCATTAAATCAGAAGTACATTGGCCGTGCTTTTCCTGATATGTATGGTGGGGTTGTTCATGCCAATATCATTTCAATGATATTAGATGAAGATTATATAAATTATATGAGTGATGATGCAGGGATTGTATTTGCTGTCATTCTTTGCTTTTTGAATGTGGCTTTATTTTCTTGGATATATAAGAGATTGCCGAAGTGGTACGATGGTATTACCAAACTTTTTCAGTTAATGGAAATAGGTGTACTTGTTTTTGGCGTGATTTATGTGATGGAATTCTATTCCTTTAAACTATCTATTGGAATTGCCCTCGGTGCGGTAGGCCTTGCGGGTGATTCTTTGGAGGTTTATTATGGAGTAGTGAAAAATTCATTTACCAAAGAAGGTAGAAAAGCACTATTTAAAATGGATAAATTATAACTTTACTAAGTAATTAAATAAACGCTATATGATTATGAGAAAGCTCATTTCTTTTTTATTTTTCGCAGGAATGGTATTGATGACCACAATTGCCTCTGCCCAGGACTACGCATTCAGAGTTTTGGCAAACAAAGGGACTAACCAAGTTAAAAAAGCGGGGGCTGGAACAGCTGAATCGCTTAAGACTGGTGCTAAGCTGAATTCTGGAGATGAAATTATTACATCAGAAGATGCCTACATAGGCCTCATGCATTCTTCAGGTAAAACCACTGAAATTCGTGGAGGAGGTACAAAGAAGATTTCTGACATAGAGAAAACCATCACTACAGGAAGTACAAGTATTGCTAGCAGATATGCAAGCTTCGTAATGAATAAGATGAACGAGGAAGAAAACACTAACAATCGCTCAAAACTAAATGCAACTGGAGCTGTTTCGAGAGCTACGGGCTCTGCAGCTATCAATGTAATGGCTCCTAGTCAAGCTGATTTGCTTGGAGATATTGCAATACTTAGATGGAGTGCTCCAGAGGGCTTCGTTGCTGGAGATTCTTATATTGTCAAAATAGAGAACATCTTCAATGAGGAAATTTACTCTGAGGAGACCTCAAAAGGTTCTATAACTCTGGATTTCTCTGATGAAGCATTAGCTTATGACATGGGACTATATCTTGTAAAAGTTTACAAGAAAGGTGATGATGAGATCGCTTCTGGTGAAGTTGGAATCAAGAAAGTTAAGTCTGGAGATAAAGTTGAGATTCAAGAGAATCTTGCTAATCTGAAAAGCGAAGTTTCTGATGATAGCCCACTAAACAAAATAATTTACGCTTCATTCTATGAGGAAAATGGTCTTATTTTGGATGCTTTGACTAAATACGAGGAAGCAATAAAAATGTCTCCTGAGGTTGAAGACTTTCAAGAATTGTACACCAATTTCTTGATTAAAAACGGACTAGCTCAATAAGCAATACTTACTTTATATAGAAAGGGATTCAACTGAGTTGAATCCCTTTTTTTATGCATTCAAGAGTTTATGAAGTATTTCTTGAGCTGCTTTGGAAATGACTGTGCCAGGACCAAAAATAAATGAGACACCTTTACTCATAAGGTATTCATGATCTGCATCAGGGATGATGCCTCCAGCAATTACCATAATGTCTTCTCTGCCTATTTTTTTAAGCTCTTCTATAAGTTCTGGCACTAGGCTCTTGTGTCCGCCTGCTAATGAGGAAGCCCCAACTATATGAACGTCGTTTTCCGCAGCCTGACGCGCCACTTCTGCAGGTGTTCGAAACAATGACCCAATATCTACATCAAAGCCAATATCAGCGAAAGCTGAGGATATTATTTTAGCTCCACGGTCATGACCATCCTGCCCCATCTTAGCTACAAGAATTCTTGGACGTCTGCCATCAAGTTCTGCAAATTCATCAGCCAATTTCATCGCCTCTTTAAAGTCTTGATTTTGTTTCATTCCTGCTGAATACACGCCCGTAATGGTTTGATTTTTTGCTTCGTATCTTCCAAAGATAGTCACTAGCGCTTCAGATATTTCACCAAGTGTTGCACGTTTGCGAGCTGCCTCAATACTGTATTCTAATAAATTTCCATCATTTTTCGCAGCTTCAGCAAGCGATTCCAGTGCCTTTGCAACCTCATTGTTATCTCTAGAAGATTTAGTTTTTTCAATTCGTTCAATTTGGCTGATACGTACGGCATTGTTATCAACTTCGAGTAAATCAATGAATGTTTTAGAATCAGTCTGAAATTTGTTGACACCTACAATGATTTCCTCGCGGCTATCTATTCTGGCTTGTTTGCGTGCCGCAGCTTCCTCGATTTTCATTTTTGGAATACCTAATTCGATGGCTTTAGACATTCCTCCGAAAGACTCCATTTCCTCAATCAACTCCCATGCTTCATTTATAAGTTCCACTGTGAGTTTCTCTACGTAATCAGAACCACCCCAAGGGTCAATTACTTGATTGACATCTATTTCTTTTTGGAGATAGAGTTGTGTTTCCCTAGCAATGCGCGCAGAGTAGTCAGTAGGTAATGCAATTGCCTCATCCATAGAATTGGTATGAAGAGACTGGGTATGACCAAAGACTGCTGCAAGTGCCTCTATAGCTGTTCTGGAGATGTTGTTGTAGGGGTCTTGAGCTGATAGGCTATAGCCAGAAGTCTGACAATGCGCTCGAAGCATCAGAGATTTAGGATCTTTTGGATTGTAGGGCTTTATTAATTTGGCCCAAAGAGCACGACCTGCTCTTAGTTTTGCTATTTCTGTAAAGAAATCCATACCTATGCCCCAGAAGAATGAAAGTCGTGGCGCAAAAGCATCTATGTCAAGCCCTGCGTCAATTCCTTTCTTTACATACTCTAGACCATCAGCAAGGGTGAAGGCTAACTCCTGAGCAGCTGTAGCACCTGCTTCATGCATGTGATAGCCACTTATACTAATGGAATTGAATTTGGGCATGTGCGCCGAAGAATACTTGAAAATATCTGAAACAATTCGCATGGATGGTTCTGGAGGATAGATGTAAGTGTTACGCACCATGAATTCTTTTAGAATGTCATTTTGAATTGTACCACTAAGCTGATGAGGTTTTACACCTTGCTCCTCTGCTGCCACGATATAAAAGGCTAATATTGGCAGCACAGCGCCATTCATAGTCATTGATACAGACATCTGGTCAAGTGGGATACTGTCGAAAAGGATTTTCATATCCTCGACTGAATCGATGGCTACTCCTGCTTTGCCCACATCTCCTGTCACTCGTGGATGATCACTATCATAACCTCGATGGGTTGCTAAATCAAAAGCCACAGAAAGTCCTTTTTGTCCCGCAGCGAGATTCCTTCTATAGAAGGCATTAGACTCCTCAGCTGTTGAGAATCCAGCATACTGGCGTATGGTCCAAGGTCGCTTCGTGTACATACTTGCATATGGACCTCTTGTATAGGGTGGGAATCCGGGAGGATTTTGAAGATGAGAAAATTTAGATTGTTTATTTATTTCTGCCGTCTTTGGTAATTGGGTATCGATTAATTCACTAGAAAAAGACTTGATCAGAGTAGTAGTAAGTTCATCCAGAAAATATGAACCAAAGGAAGCACTCTTTGAATCAGATAGTTTGGATTCTTCTCTTAGGATATTTCCTACATTTCTACTTATTCTCCTAGATGCTCCTGCGAGCCAATTTTCATCCCCACTCTCAAATGAAATACTATCTGCTCCACCTATAATTGCAGAAAGACCAGCTGTGGTTTGTTTAAGAATATGGTGACTTTCATTTTCTCCACTTAGAATGTTTGCATGAATTTGAAGGTTTGCTTCTTTATATTTCTCATTGAGTGTGACCAAGCAAAATTTGAGAGCCCTTATTCTGCCAATTTCATGATAGAAGTTTTCCGTGACATCAACCCATATAATTAGGTTGCTATTGTCTCCGCTACGAAGAGAAGAGATAGTTTCTCTTACAATCTGACGGTTTAGATCGACCCAATCTGAATTTTCAGTTTTGACTTTGATAAGTCTGGATTGATCTTTTGTGGGTTCAAAGACATTAGAGAATCCACTGAATTTGATATTGGGTAGCGCGACATTGACAGTGTCAGTAGCGATAAAAGAAAGGAAGCAATATTCTGGTAGAATGTTTTTTAAGAGTACATCGTAATTTGAAGTCTCGAATTTTCCTTCGAATATGACCCCTTCACAGCCGTTGCTAAGTGCTTCAAGGGCTATTTTGTTGGCGTTTTTTTCATCATTTACGAGGACATGCTCGTATTGAACCCAAGGTTTGATAGGTTTAGGATTTTGAGCATGGAATGATGAAAACTGAATGGAATTTTCTCGGTCATACAGTGCACTAAGTTTTGGACCGAGGGATGACCACTGAAGGGGCTCTAAATTATTTTCGGAGGCAGTGTCATTAATCTCGTCGATCCAATCTTGAAAATTTATTTTTTTGAATTCATTAAAATTTGGGGCGTTGGAATTCATGATGATTTTTTTTATGAGTGCTAATATTAAGATTATTACGGCATTAGTGTCATTTGATTTTGGATTTTTTAAAGAAAATTAAATGTCAATCGACGAATACGGGTTCAGGGCAAACTTTCTTAAAAGTCAAGGCTTAAAGTCATTTTTTTCTTAAAGTATTTATCCACAATTTTGAGGTTCTCCTCTTCTCAGGAGGACCTCATTTTTTGGGTTTTGTCCAATAAAAATATAGATCGCCAATGTATTTAGAGACATGGGAAAGATGTCTCCTTTTTATTAAGGAGCGCATTCCTACTCAAAGTTTTTCGACCTGGTTCGAGCCAATTATACCTGTAAGAATGGAGCAGCAAGTGCTTACTATTCAGGTACCTAGCCAATTTTTTTACGAATGGCTAGAGGAGAACTATGTCCACCTGCTCAAGCAAGCGATCAAAGCTGAGGTTGGTGAGAATGGCCGTTTGGAATATTCAGTAGTAGTCGACAGAGGGGATGATCATGTCAAGCCAGTTACCATAAACGTCTCAGGGTCAAGCAATAGCCAAAACAAAAATCGTGTCAATGGATACGATGCTTATAAGAATCCAGATTTTCATCAAGAGCTGAAGAAGAATTCTAATCTTAACGCATCTTATCGATTCGAAAATTTTATAGAGGGAGATTGTAATCGTTTGGCTCGATCCGCTGGTTATGCAGTAGCACAAAAGCCTGGAATTACATCTTTCAACCCGCTAATGTTTTATGGGGGTGTAGGTCTTGGTAAAACTCATTTGGTGCAAGCAATTGGTAACCAGATCATAGCGGATGATCGCAGCAAAAGAATCATTTATGTTGCTTCGGAGAAATTCACGAATCAATTCATAGAAGCTTTAAGAAATAACAATCTTCAGGATTTCATTAATTACTACAAAGAGGTAGATGTGCTCATCCTAGATGATGTGCAATTCCTGAAAGAAAAAGAAAAGACGCAAGAAATTTTCTTCCATATCTTCAATCACCTTCACCAAGGCGGTAAACAGATTATAATGACTTCTGATTGTGCTCCTCGTGATTTGAAAGGATTGCAAGAGCGTCTTGTATCCCGCTTTAAATGGGGTCTTACAGCAGATCTACAAGCTCCTGATTTTGAAACCCGAATGGCGATCATCCAGACAAAGATGGAAGCTGATGGTATTGAGATTCCTCATGAGGTCATAGAATACATTGCCTACACTGTAGATACAAATATTCGTGAGCTAGAGGGTGTGGTGATTTCGTTGATTGCTCATGCATCGTTGACGCACCGTGAGATGGATCTGGAGTTGGCGAAGCAAATTCTTAAGCACATAGTCACTGATATAGATACTGAGGTAGGTATTGACTACATACAGAAAATAGTGGGTGATTACTTCAAAGTAAGTCAGGAAGACCTTAAAGCCAAGACTCGTAAAAAGGAAATTGTCATTGCCCGACAAGTAGCGATGTACTTCTCGAAAGACTACACTAATCATTCTCTAAAGTCAATCGGCTATCACTTCGGCGGCAGAGATCACTCAACAGTCATACATGCTGTACAGTCTGTGAATGACATGATTGATACGAACGCAAAGTTTCGTTACTCAATTGATGAGTTGAAGAAGAAGCTGAAAATCAAAACTGCCGTAGTTTAAAAGTAGTAAGGGTAATATACTTTTCTCCCACCCTGATCTATACCTGAGATGATCACTCTTCCTTTTATGTTTTGTAGGATCTCAGAAAAGCGTTCGGCACTTTCAATATTGGTATTGTTGATATGGGTGATGATGAAGCCTTCGGCAAGACCAAGTTCAGAAAAGATGCCTGAGCGTTTGTAATCCACTACTTTGATGCCGCTTTTTATCCCTATCAGGTCTCGTTCCACTTTTGGGACCCTTATAAATGACGCATTCAGCCATTCTGAAAAATAGATTTCTCGTTTGATTATATCTGTGGTTCCTTCCTTATTAGTCAGAATGATTTTCTTATTGACTTTTTTGCTCTCACGCTCAAGTGCGAAATCCACATTGTCTCCAGGGTAGAGATTGGCAAGGTATTCTTCCAAGAATGCGCGGTTTTGAACTTGCATACCATTGATTTCTCTGATCACATCTCCTTTCTGAAGATTGCCTTTTTCCGCAGCACCTTCTCTCTGTACATTCGTGATGATCACTCCGGAGAAATCTTCCAACGACATTTTAGAAGCCAGCTCGCTATTGATATCGATATATTCTGCACCAAGGAAAGCCTTTTGAACTTCGCCGTATTGTTTGATGTCCTCATACACTTTCCTGACAATGTTGGCAGGAATGGCAAAACCATATCCTGCGTATGATCCAGTTCGCGAAAGGATAGCTGTATTGATTCCTACCAATTCACCTTTGGTATTGACCAAAGCACCGCCACTGTTACCTGGGTTGATAGCTGCATCTGTTTGGATAAAGGACTCTATTGGAAATTTATCTTTTAAGATATTGATATTTCTTCCTTTAGCACTGACGATACCAGCTGTGACTGTAGAAGTTAGATTAAAAGGATTACCTACAGCCAGCACCCATTCACCTACATTCAATTGATTGGAATTACCAAAAGAGATAGCAGGAAGGTCTGTTTTTTCTACTTTGATTATTGCTAAATCCGTACTTGGATCTTTGCCAATAAGTTTCGCATCATAAGTGCGCTTGCCGTGGGAAATCTTGATTATATCTGCTTTGTCCACTACATGATTATTAGTGACGATATATCCATCAGCTGAAAGGATCACGCCTGATCCACTACCAATTTGCTCAGAAGAACGAGGCTCAAAAAACCAATCTAACCAATGGCCAGTATGGTAATCATATTCACTTAGCGTTTGAATAAATACAACACTAGAAGTGCTTGCTTCTGCTGCCAATACAAAGTCAACATTTTCACCAATTTCCCCATGGTTGATAGGGCGAATATTTAGATCACGAAAAGTGCTCGATTCGGATGAAGAAGAGTAGCTGACCAAGCTGGTTGGGTCATTCCCATCAATGTCTTTTTGTAATAAATGATTGGTCAAAAGACTTCCCATTATTGCTGAAGAAAAACTTACCAAGACGATTACAATTGCACTTTTCTTCATGATGACAGCTGTTTGATTTGATTCCATGTATTAAATGAAACTAGAGAAAAAAGGTTGTGTTAAAAAACCTAAAAAATTGCTTTTATCAGATTGAAAAGCTCCTATTATATTCTTTGAATCAGAGCTGCGATTTGTAGGATTTCGAATTGCCTTTCTTTTACTTTGACGAACATTAATTAATCAAAATGGGCATTAGATCTGCGCTAAGCAAGCCATTTGCAGCATATATAGCTAAGCAAACGAAAGAATGGTCTTTACAGGCGCCACGTTATCAAGAAGAAACACTGCATTCGCTAGTCGCCAAAGCTGGTTCGACAGTTTTTGGCCGTGAACATGATTTTGGGTCTATCCGCGATTATGAAGACTTCAAGTCAAAAGTACCTGTTAAGGATTATGAAGCACTCACCCCTTATGTAAAGCGTGTTGTAGCAGGTGAGCAAGATGTACTTTGGCCGGGGATGCCTGCTTATTTTGCTAAAACATCGGGAACCACTAGCGGTAGCAAATACATACCCATCACTAAAGAATCTCTACCAAATCATATTAATTCTGCCAGAAATGCTCTGCTTTCTTATGTGCACGAAAGTGGCAATGGTAACTTCTTAGATGGTAAACTCATTTTCCTGTCAGGATCTCCTGTACTTGAAAAGAATGCTGGCATCAACACTGGAAGGCTTTCTGGAATAGTCAATCATCATGTTCCCGGCTATCTGCGGACCAATCAAATGCCTAGCTACGATACCAATTGCATGGAAGACTGGGAGTCGAAAGTTGATCTGATCGTAGAGGAAACATATAATCAAGACATGTCTTT
>JBLIFO010000068.1:0-12880 GCA_047633875.1 Marinoscillum sp.
CTCTGGTTGTCTTCGTGGTAAGCTTTTGCTTTTGGATAGTCTTCCCAGATGGATTTGTAGAATATGCGCGTATCCTCTTCCCCATCAATTTCATATTAACTGCTCTAGTGGTCTTCTTTGCCGTATTTTCTGCCGTTTTCTATAGAAAAATAGATCCATGGAGATCGCGAATGTTTCTACTAGCTTACTCCATATTTTTCTCGAGTATTCTCATACAAATTGGTTTTGAGCTTGGTGTAATAGACCGAAACAAACTCGGTTTTAATCCAATACTTCTTGGTTTCCTTTTGGAAGTCATCGTGCTCTCTTTCGCAATGGGGATCATGCTGAAGAAAATGCTAATGGGAAGTCAATCGCTTGTTCAGCAAAACGAAATGTTGACAGAAGCGAAATCAAAGCTTGAGAAAAAAGCGAAAACAGAAGAGAGTGGATTTATTACTTTGGTAAGCAAAGCGGTTTTACCAATCACCGATATCATCTATATCAATAGTGATGATCACTATCTTGAATATCATTTACATGCATCCACAGGGAAGGAAATTGATCGAAATAATTTGACTGCCGTCCTTGATGACCTACCAGATTATTTCATCCAGATCCATCGTTCCCATATTGTCAACATCCATTTTGTGAAGGCGGCTTACTCTGATCACGTACTACTCACCGATGGCAAGACACTTCGGTTGTCACGCAAATACAAAAGCCAGCTTAAAAATAAGTTGAGCTAGTCTGTCATTCACGTTGAGCAACCTGTCATTCACGACAAAACATCTCCATACTCCATTTAAAGTCATTTAATTAGGGGTATCAAAAAAATCAGACAAAATATCGTAAATGAACTTTCCCCAAGAGAATTGGAAGTAGTCCACCTCATCGGAAATGGTACTAAGAGGGAAGATATTGCTTTGAAACTTGGTATAAGTAAACTGACTTATGACTCGCACAGGAAGAGCATTCGTCAAAAGCTGCATATCAAAAATCAGGCAGATTGGGCTAGAATCATTTACTCATTTGACCCTAAACACTGAAGTTATGAGCCAGCACTCAATTACACGCAAATCCTTCAAAGACAAAACAATAGTACAGATTTATAAGATCCCTGTAATGCACGTTGTGAAAAATGACAACTCAATGCTTGATGGTTTTATGACTGTGATTCCGCAGCAGCGTTACACTCAAAGAGAAATTGACATACTCATGCAAATGTCAGCTGGATCTACTGCAGATCAAATCGCCGACATACTTTTCATCTCACCAAATACGGTAAGGACGCATATTAAAAATATGCTTAGAAAATCAGGAAGCTCTAACAGTATCGAAATGATCGCCAGAGCCATCAGATCAAGTGTGATTGATTAACGCAAAGTATCCGTCTCCAACGCCTTCCTTTTGAATACCTTATTCAGAATAGGATAAATCAGTACAGAAGCGAGGATTAGTGAAGTTCCCACATAGAAGCCAACTGTCATTTGTTCCTTATCAGGAAAGAATATTAATGCCAAAGTAATCCCATACACTGGCTCAAGATTTACCGTAAGGTTTACTGAGAAAGCTGAAAGCCGCTTCATAAGTTCCACAGAGTGAGAATAAGCAAACACTGTACATACCAAAGATAAAATCAACAAATAACCCCAATCGCTCAAAGTGGGACTTAGAGACAAGCTATCAATGCCATCAATTTGTAAGTAGATTGGGAAAAATAAAGCAATGGAAAGTGAAGCGCCTATCATCTCATAGAAGGTGATCGTATATGGATTTTCACGTTTCGTGAGTTTACCATTGATTACTGTAAACAAAGCAGCCAACGCCGCTGAAAGCATAGCTATCATTAATCCCAAAAAGTGATCAAATTCCACATTGAATATCACTAGGATACCTATAAAACCAATTACACTTAGCATGACTTCATAGGGCTTGATACTCCTCCCATTCGCGAGTGGTTCCATGAAACTTGTCCATAATGAACAAGTCGCCATTCCAGCTAAGCAAACAGAAACATTGGAAATACGAGCCGCAAGAAAAAACAGAATCCAATGGGAAGCTATCAAAGCACCAGTAGCCAGAGCAACAATCAAATCTGAATTTCTCCTAAATCGTAAAGTCTCCCCTTTGATCAACAAGATAACAAGTAGCCCAAATGCCGAAATAACCGTTCTGAAAAACACCAACTCTACTGAAGGCAAATCAATCACTACCCCTAGAATAGCAGTGAACCCCCAGATCAACACCAAGAAATGCAATAAGGTATAATCTCTTGTCTCGCTTTTCACCGAGGCACTGTATTATAAAGTAAAATACCTATGGCCGTGAAGATCATATTTGGTATCCAAACTGCTATCATAGGATCCAAAGTGCCTGCTTCAGCGATAGCACGTGCCAAAATGAAAAATATGATAAATACGAAAGCAATTAGAAAGCCTAGCGCAATCTGAAACCCTGTACCCCTACGCGATTTTCTGGCTGATACTATCACTCCAATGAAGCAAAGTATAATCACGCCGAATGGCTGCATAAAGCGAATGTATTTCTCTATTTGATAAAATTTCACATCATCAGAGCCTCGACTTTTTTGTTTGGCTATATAGGCATTGAGCTCTGGAAGAGTAAGCGTCTCCTGCAAGCGCTCTTTGTTCTGAAAGTCAGATGGTGAAAGTTGGAGCAAAGTATCTATATCGTCGTTTACTCCACCGGATGTGATCAACTCGGTATCATCAAATATTTGACGCCTTTGCCAGTTTTTCAGACTCCATTTGTTACTAGTGGTATCCCAGTGGATACGCTTTGCCGTAAGTTTATCCACCAGACGCTCATCCAAAATCGTCTCCAAAGTCACATTGTAACCAATATCTCTTTGATTGTTGTAGCGCTGGATATATACGTAAGCATCATCCGAGATCTTCAAATGAATGTCCTTATCGGAATAGAAGAATGGTTTTTTGAGGTAATTCAATTCAAAGCCAATCCGAAATTTATTGGCATCAGGAATCACATAGTTCATGAAAACAAAAGTCATAGCTGCAATCAAAATTGAGGCCATGAAATATGGGCGTAACAGTCTTTTAAAACTTATTCCAGAGGCCAAAATAGCGACAATTTCCGTCTGTGAAGCAAGCTTAGAAGTCACCAATACCGTAGCAATAAATGCCGTGATTGGGGTGAGAAGTATTGCGAAATATGGAAAAAGCGTGAGGTAATATTTGAAGATCTGATTACCGCTCACATTATTCTGCATGAAGTCATCATTCTTCTCTGTGAAGTCAATCACACAGATGACCAAAACCAACATGAATACTACGAACACGAAAGTGGTCAGGACTTTTTTTAGAATATATAAGTCGAGTATTTTCACAAGCGAGTGGTCACTTTTTTCACCATCATATCTTTCCAGTTTGCAAAAGTACCTGCTTTTATTTGTGCCCTAGCCTCTTTAACCAACCATAGGTAAAACGCAAGATTATGAATACTGGATATCTGAGCTCCCAAGATTTCTTTGCTTATGATAAGGTGTCTCAAATAAGCCCGAGAATAAAACGTACTCACATAGCCACCTATTGCAGGATCAATCGGTGAGAAATCTTCTTTCCATCTTTCATTTTTGATATTGATAATACCCTCACTTGTGAAAAGCATACCATTTCGCGCGTTGCGCGTAGGCATCACACAATCAAACATATCTATGCCTAGTGCAATGCATTCAAGAATATTTTCAGGAGTGCCTACTCCCATCAGGTAGCGAGGTTTGTCTTTTGGCAATATGCTACAGACCAGATCAGTCATGGCATACATGTCTTCATGTGGCTCTCCTACAGACAAACCACCGATTGCATTGCCTTCTCTTCCTTGCTCAGCTATGAAAGTAGCCGACTGCTCACGCAAATCGGGGTAAGTACTACCCTGTACGATCGGGAAAAATGTTTGCTTGTAATCATAAACAGGCTCTGTAGAATCGAATCGCTCTATACATCGATTCAACCAACGATGGGTCATGTGCATAGAATTCTCCGCGTATTTCTTGTCACACGGATATGGCGTACATTCATCAAAAGCCATGATGATGTCAGCGCCAATTGTTCGCTGGATATCCATTACTCGCTCTGGGCTAAAGTCATGCATTGACCCATCGATATGAGATTTGAACCGCACGCCCTCTTCAGTTATTTTTCGGTTAGCACCCAAAGAATAAACCTGGTAACCACCACTATCCGTAAGTATTGGTCGATCCCAACCATTGAAACCATGCAATCCACCTGCCTTTTGGATCACGTCCAATCCTGGTCGTAAATAGAGGTGATAGGTATTTCCAAGAATGATTTGCGCAGAGATGTCCTCTTTCAATTCACGCTGATGTACCGCTTTCACAGTGCCCGCTGTACCCACAGGCATGAATATAGGCGTTTCTATGCTGCCATGATCCGTCTCGATGAGGCCTGCTCGCGCTTTTGACTTTGGGTCGGTACTTTGAAGGGTGAATTTCATATAAGGCGCAAAAATAGTTGGCTTGTCATGAATATCCCCGTATTACCAATTCTATCTTTACTCAGTATGACAACTGTTGTTCTTGCATGCATTTTTGGGGTTTTGATGGTGCTGCACAGCTTCCTGTTTCTTCGCAATGCTATTCCTTTGCTTCGGTTTAGAATAAGAACAAATCACAAATCGTCTTTTCCCCATTTCACTGTAATAGTGGCGGCACACAATGAATTGGAAAATCTTCAAAAGCTATTGCCAAATTTATTGAGTCAAGATTATCCCTCTTTCGATATCATTATTGCATTAGACCGAACTACAGATGGAAGCCGAGAATATTTGATCAAACTCAAAAGTGAAAATCTTAAAATCCTTGATATCAATACAGTCCCTGATAGCTTTCATGGCAAAAAATATGCCCTCACTCAGGCAATAGCTCAGGCTCAAAATGATTGGCTACTCTTCACGGATGCTGATTGTATGCCTATTTCAAATCAATGGATTCAGTCTTTTGGATCATTGACTGACGAGACCAACGATCTAATCATTGGACTTAGCCCCTATCAATCCAAACCAACTTTCCTTAGTCGATTAATAAGTTATGAGACCTTCCAAACTGCCGTGAGCTACTTTGGCGCAGCAATGAGAGGGAAACCTTATATGGGAGTAGGTAGAAATATGGCTTATCGCAAATCAGCTTTTATGAAAGTCAATGGATTTGGCCAATTTCAAGGCATACTTGGGGGTGATGATGATTTACTGGTTCAACAATTAGTGGCTCAACAGAATTTTGCATTGAATGGAAGCAAAGAGAGTTTGACATTCTCAGAGCCAAAGAAAACTTGGAGTGATTATTTGCATCAAAAGACTCGTCACTTTTCTGTAGGTAAGTATTATTTGCCTCGTATTAAGGCAGCATTGGCTTTTGAAGCCCTCATCCATTCCACACTTTGGCTTACTTTTTTATATTTATTGACAACTGCAAGTCATTCTGTGAACTACCTAAGCGTCTTTACCGTATTGATAGTTTTAAAAGGCGTAATTTTCCACCAAATTGCCGTCAAATTTAGGATGCCGCTAAAAATAGTTTGGCTTCCAATAGTGGATTTGATTTTTGCAGTTTTTTTACCCTTGATAGGACTCAAGGCGAGTGTAGAACAAAATATTAGATGGAAGTAAAAAGGCAGTTTTCGGAAAAGGCACTTCAGGATTTCAAATTAATAGATCGAGCGACTTTAGAAAATGATGAGTCGGCATATACAGACCTACTTGCTAGGTACAAAAAGCCTGTTTATCATATGGTACTCAAAATGGTGAGAAACGTGGATGACGCGGAGGATCTTACCATCGAGGCATTCGCAAAAGCGTTTAGAAGCCTCGCTCGATTCAAAAAAGACTATACTTTCAGCACATGGCTTTTTCGTATTGCTACGAACAATGCCATTGATTTTATTCGAAAGAAAAAACTAGACACTTTTAGTTTAAACACTTCTTTCACTGATGACGGTGGTGAGTCTGTCAACATCGATGTACTTGACAATGAGCGCCAGCCAGATGAGGAAGCCATCAACACCCAAAAGATAGAGTTGGTGCAAATGTTTGTAACCAAACTCCCGCCTAAATACCAGCGATTGGTCAGATTGCGCTATTTCGATGAACTCTCCTACGAGGAGATCGCAAAGGAATTGGAAGCTCCACTTGGCACTGTCAAAGCGCAACTTCACCGTGCGCGTGAGCTCATGTATGAATTGGTGAAAGACAAAAAGAAACACATCTAATGTCTTTGACTGTACAAGTCATTTTCGACTATTTTCCAGAACTTACCAATAAGCAAAAAGAACAATTCCAATCGTTAGAGGCACTTTATAAGGATTGGAATGAAAAGATCAATGTGGTTTCTCGCAAGGACATTGATGAACTTTACACACGCCATGTTCTCCACAGTCTTGCATTAGCTAAGCACACGCAATTTGCTGATCAAACCAAGATTTTGGACATAGGCACAGGCGGTGGCTTTCCTGGCGTTCCTTTGGCTATCCTTTATCCCAACTGCACTTTCCTACTGGTAGATAGTATTGGTAAAAAGATCAAAGTGGTAAATGAAGTAGCTCAAGCGATAGGCTTGACAAACCTTGACGCACGCCACATGCGAGCAGAAGATGTGAAAGGGAAATTTGATTTTATCGTGTCTAGAGCTGTAGCAAGGACAAAAATGCTGTTTGATTGGTCTAACCGACTCATTCAATCCAATGATCACGCAACACAAGCAAACGGCTATCTACTTTTAAAGGGTGGCGACTTGGACGAAGAATTAAAAGAACTGAGACGATCTTACAGCCAAACTGACATTAGCGAATACTTCAGCGATCCATTTTTCGAAACGAAAAAGATCGTCTACATTCCGATGTAAAGACAAGTCTTAATCTTTCTGTTTAGGATAAATCAATAATCTGGACTGGCTTTCAATCATTTTAGATTTTGGATGTGTAAAATCAGATCAGGAATAAAAACTGTTTGAGTTCTTCCAGAAAATGAAATCATTAGATAATCACCATGAACGAGTTTTTTTATTCCCTGATTTTGTACGTGCAAAATCGTTAAGAAATGATTTTAGCCTAGATTTTTGTTACTTTTCATCAATGGAAAAGTAAAAGAAACAATGAACAATTTGTCCCCAGATTAATTTAAAAATTGATTGTTCACTTTCTTTAATTTCTCGAATAATTTAAAATAATTGCTTGAATTAACTCTAATGATTTTCAGTTAGAACGCACTCCCATGACACCAGAAGAATTCAGAAAGAATGCCCACGCTGCAGTTGATTGGGTAGCTGACTACCTCGAATCTATCGAGCAATACCCTGTGAAGTCTCAGGTCAGCCCAAAAGATGTGATCAACCAGCTTCCTACTAATCCGCCATCTCAAGCTGAGCCATTCGAGCTGTTGATGAAAGACTTCAATGAAATCATCCTTCCAGGCATCACTCACTGGCAGCATCCTCATTTTCATGCTTACTTCCCTGCCAACTCCAGTTTTCCGTCTATAATAGCAGAAATACTCACCGCTGGTCTAGGCGCGCAATGCATGGTGTGGGAGACCTCACCAGCTGCCGCAGAATTGGAAGAACGCATGATGGATTGGCTCAAAGAAATGATGAGTCTTCCTACAAATTGGTCAGGCTGCATCCAAGATACTGCTTCTACAGCGACACTTACAGCCATTCTCTCAGCACGCGAGCACGTTTCAAAAAGAGCGATCAATCAAAAAGGGTTTCAGACAGAAAAGCTTCGTGTCTATTGTAGCAGTGAAGCGCACTCCTCGGTGGCGAAAGCTGTAAGAATAGCAGGTATTGGTGATGAAAATGTGGTTAAAATAGCTGTGGATGATCGATTGGCAATCATTCCAGAACAATTGGCAGGAGCTATCAGTGCAGATAAGGCAGCTGGTTTCATTCCTTGTTGTGTGATTTCATCTCTCGGTACTACGAGCACGTTGGCCTTCGATGACACCCAAGCAATCGGCACAATCTGCCAAAAGGAAAAAGTTTGGTATCATGTGGATGCTGCCTATGCAGGAAGCGCTATGCTGCTACCCGAATTGACTTGGCTAAGAGAAGGACTGGAACTTGCAGATAGCTTTGTCTTCAATCCTCACAAATGGATGATGGTAGGCTTTGATTGCTCAGCATACTTTGTGAAAGACAAAGAGTCCCTTATCAGAACATTCGAAATATTACCTGAGTATCTCAAAACCAAAACTCACGGCACAGTCAATGATTATCGAGATTGGGGTATCCAGCTTGGAAGAAGATTCCGTGCGCTGAAATTATGGTTTGTAATACGTTCTTATGGAGTTGATGGGCTTAAGGATATCATCCGCCAGCACAATGCATTCGGGGATTGGTTTGCAGAGAAAGTTAACGCCCATCCCAACTTTGAACTGATCGTTCCACATCAGATGAATGTACTCGTGATGCGCTATGTGAATAATGAGGATTCGCTGGAAACGCTCAATCAAAAAAACGAAACAATTCTTCAACAAATCAATCAATCAGGAAAAGCGTATCTCACGCATACCAAGGTGAAAGGCATCTACGGAATACGGGTTGTTCTAGGACAAACGAATCTAACTATGGAGCATTTGGAAGAGTTATGGGGGATGATTATTGATATTGAAGAATTAATTTAATTTTATTCACGAAAGTATTCTCTCTTATCTATATCTTGTCAATTCATTTTAACCATAAACAATATGAAAAAATCCTTTCTACTTGCCCTAGCATTGATGGTTTCCCTTGCTGGGTTTTCAAATTCAAAGTACAGTATTGATGACTCTAAAGTAGAAGCTGCTTTTGAGCAATCAATGAATGTAACTTCAGACCTACAGATTAACAATGCATTCAGCACTGAGAGCATACAAGAAGACAAAAATGTTTGGATAGCTGTCGCACTTGACTTCTTCTTAGGAGGACTTGGTGTACACAGGGTTTACCTTGGAACACCTCCAGGAATCATCGCTGGCTATTTCTTTACTTGCGGTGGTATCTTCGGTATTCTTCCTTTAGTTGATTTAATTGTTCTTGTTATCAACAATGATGACATTAGCGGTTATATCAATAAGAAAGGCTTAATAATGTTTAACTAAACATTATTTATGAAATCAAATTAAAGACCCTCGGTGAGGGTCTTTTTTTTTATCCCTAGCAGCCTTCTTGCGAGTTCTGTACTACGCAATTCGTTTGATCTCATCGCAAGCTCCTGCGCATAACGAGCCCCTCCAAAATAAAAAGTGTAGAAAAAGGCTACCCCAGTAAAAGTACCTGTGAAAAAATAACCATTGTAAAGACTGTAAGCACTTAGACCTACTAGCCCTGCTTGCACAGCTCCCGAAAATAATCCTTTTCCAAAATAACCAGCATACATTTGACCTACCCCCGGAAGGAACATAGATAAATTAAAAGCTTTTGAAACTTTTTTTGGCTTCAATTTACCTTCAAAAAGCAGTTCCAATTCCCCCTCATTGATGCTCAATAAATCACTATGCAGTTGCACAAGCTCCTTTGCTTCTTGCCATCTATTTAGGGCGAGCAAGTTCAAGGCTTCAAAATAGACTAGCTCCACATGAATCCCCTTCGCTCTTAACTTCTGTTTTAATATTGACTTATAACTTTCCTCATAATTACCAGCCAGATAATTGTTTAATATTATTTCATAACCCACTGAGCGATTGAGCGAATCATTTGGGGTATTTCTGATACGCAATAGGGTACTTATTGCCTCGTCAAATTGCCCCAATGCCTTATAGCAATAAGATTTCCTCAATAGTAGCTCACTTTTCTTTTCGAGGTTACTCTCGAAAAAAGCTTGCTCTTCAAAGTACAAAGCAGCATGCACCAAATTGCCAGTGGCAAAGCAACTATCCGCTCTGCTTTCCTGAGCATTATTTGTGAAGCACGCGAATAGGTATATGCATACGAAGCAAAATACTTTCATCTTGATTGTTGTTAAAATTTGTTTCCCCTAGCCTAACAGCGACAACCGAACCGTATATATTGGATATGTGGAATAGAGTGAATAAACTGCCAAAAGCGATAAAAGGAGTACTATTAATTCCATCCTTACGATAACCTTCATAAGCCTGCAATCCAAAGATAGATGCTGTTACCAATGTCATGATGCCTTGTCCAAACTGGCCATTATACATTTTACCACTGCCCGGTATCACAGCAGACATCAATCCAGCTATTACAGGAGATTTTTTCTTATGATCAATCAAATCTCGATAACTCTCATCCAGAATAACACCGTGATCTTTCAAATGAAAATTAGCGTCACTTTCTTCCTTCTGATACAATTCGTATTGAACAAAATCCCTCTGCAACAACGCTAGGGCTTTGAACTGAAACCTTTGCAACTCCCTTTCCAGATCAGTCTGGAGTACAATAGCTTCAAAATAGGTCTTGCTTTGAGCAAACTCTCCGAGATAGGCAGACTCCAATCCGGCATAAAACCTAGATGCATTGAATTGTGGGATGGAAGCCGTTGTTACTTTGTCAAAGTATTGGATGGCTACCTTTCTATTTTTCAATAAGTAAGAAAAGCGTCCATGCATGTAGTTTAGGCTATCGATACGCTGAATAGAAAAATCTTGTCTTTCTATTTGATCAAGATACAACATCCCTTCGGTGTAGGCTTCAATGCTTTCTAAGTGACGAATAAATCTGAATCTATCCGAAAATTGATCTTGAGCAAAGCTAATACCTAAGCAAAAGAAGAATGACAGTAGGCTAAGGACGCTTCTTTGCATAGTCATCCCAGTGGTCGATGGCTTTGTTTTGATTATTAATCTGATAAGGGTGAATCTCCGCAAAAGAAGCTCTATTGCAACGAGTCAACCTATCTGCTGTCAGAAGGAGACCTTTGAAAGCACCAAAATGCTCTATCACATCGCCACTAAATTTTGAACAAGAGTGGTCATAGATGCAATCATTTAAAATCTGTTTTGAGATATGTCTTTTATAAAACCGAAAAGGAAAACTACCTGATTTCTCAGAAGTTATTTCCACTTTCAACTTCCTAGCAATAAGCTCGAAATCTTTTGAGATATCTTGAGAAAATACCTTTACTGAACAAACACTTAAAAATACAATCAAGACAATCTTCATTCAGTAAGGATTGCATTTTGTGGCACTTTAAAATCAACTAACATGTAATCCTCCTCATTATCTATTCGGAAATCATTAAAAGTTGTTTTCGTGATGGTTGAGTCATTGTTGAAATATACAATCTCTGTGATCGCCTTTGGAAATTGGACATTCAAAATCCACTCATAATCATAGTAGTAAATTTTTCTGATGTATTTATTATCCTTATCCAAATACCCCATAAAAACTGGCTTTTCTCCGTCGCTTACAAGTTCAACACGTTTCACGTTGAATTGAAAATCCGAAGGAGGACGATACTCAGAAACAAGCATCATATCTTCTACTTGAGAGTCTATTAATTCAAAACCAGACTGGCTCAAACCTAAATCATCCTCGTTAGCAAAAAGGAAAGTATAGAACGTATTATTCTGACTTCCAAATCGGTTGTCAAGGGACTTTACTACCTCGTTTGTTTTAGGATTATAAATCTGAACATAACCCAACTTATCGTTCAGAACATATAGGTCAAGCGGACTTAAAAACTTCGTGATCATTGATCCGTCATTTTTATAATAGACCCTTGCGTCGGACTTGCTCGTTCTTCCATTTGCCACAGTCCGCTTGGTCATTGTAAAGCTGAGCCAATTGAAGTCTTGTGCGTTTATGAAAAGACAGAGAATTAATGAAAAAACGTAATTCATACGATAAATTTAACTCAAGTGGCAATATCGAAACATCTAATGAAAACTTTAAATAAGATTTGAAACTATTAACCGTATGAAAAAACTAGTCGTCCTATCTGGTGCAGGCATCAGTGCTGAAAGTGGTATCAAGACATTTCGAGATTCGGATGGACTCTGGGAAGGCCATGATGTCATGGAAGTAGCTTCCCCACAGGGCTGGCGAGCCAATCCTGAATTGGTGCAAGATTTTTACAATCAGCGCAGAAAACAAGCACTGACTGCCCAAGTCAACGATGGTCATCTTGCTTTAGCCAAACTGGAAAAGGATTACGACGTGAGCATCATCACACAAAACGTAGACAATCTTCACGAACGCGCTGGAAGTACCAAGGTTTACCATCTCCACGGTGAGTTAAGCAAAGTCAGGAGTTCTGTGGATGAGTCATTGATATTCGAACTGGAGGGGTGGGAACTGAAGATGGGTGCGCTTTGCCCAAAAGGGAGTCAGCTTCGTCCGCATATTGTATGGTTTGGCGAGATGGTGCCGATGATGGATGTAGCGATGGCCCTAGCTCAGCAAGCTGATATATTTATTGTGGTAGGAACTTCTTTGGCCGTATATCCTGCTGCTGGATTGATTAATTACGTACCTACATCAGCTAGAAAATACATAGTCGATCCCAATATGCCCGAGACGAGCCTCATCAAAGGCTTTCACCCAATACAGGAAAAAGCTTCTACTGGTCTTAAAAAAATAGCGGAGTTGCTTAATGAAAGCCACTACTAAATTCTTTGAATCTACTAAAGTATTCATTCATTCTCCTCTTGGGAGGAGATTAAGAGGTGGGTTCGTTTAGAATCTATCTCGAATTAAACAATTCTTTAATCAACCCACCCCTAGGCGCCCCTAAGCCCGGCGCCCCTTAACCCTCCAAGGAGGAGTGTATCGTCCTAAAATAAGTTTGCATGTTTAACATATAGTCCTATTGGTAATTTACAATTTTCAATAGTCCTGTTATTGATTTACAATGTAGTATGATTTCCATAGTTTCTCCGTTTTAAGTGCCTCTTGATGTACTTGATTAGG
>JBLIFO010000069.1:0-12537 GCA_047633875.1 Marinoscillum sp.
AATTTCATGAGTGACAATGGTAATCAATACTATTTATCAAATTTCACAATTAAACACCCATCAATTCCAATTGAAGTAAGAGGGGTTCAATATAGAATTGGGGACATTTCAAATTTTGGCAATAATGTAGTGATTCAAGACAAGCCAAATGAGAATAGCAAGTATGTGTCCTTTACTGACCAAGAGACAAATAGTTTATCCCTTTTATTTGAAATTGATAAAGTCACAAGAAAAATAATTCGAATCAAGTTTGACGCATACTTCTAAGAGTTTATTTTGATGTCAAAGCTTGAAAAATAATAGTCTTAGGAATACACTGCTGACATTTAAATTGTGGTAGAGTCTAATCTTTCCATTAAATTTTCAACCCAACAATTTGATGTGTTTGCTACTTCAAAATGGAAATCGACTAGTTTCAATCCTCCCCTAAAAACTCCTCAGGTAACTCGGTAGTCGTTTGCTTTTTGCCCCCAGAGAGGTTCTTAAGCTGATTGATCTCTTGTGGGTTAAGATGCCTAAACTTGCCACGGCCAAGGTTTTTCTTGGTCAATGTACCAAACATCACCCTGTCGAGTTTTTCCACTCGGTAACCTAAGCTTTCAAAGATTCTTCTTACGATGCGGTTCTTTCCAATGTGGATTTCAATTCCTAGCACCATTTTGTCTTCAGAAACAATGGCCATTTCGTCAGGAACTGCCAAACCATCTTCGAGTTTTACTCCTTGAAGGATCTGATCAAAATCAGTGTTGGTGATGGGCTTATCAAGGGTAACCTGATAAATCTTCTTGATTTTGTATGATGGATGTGTCAGCTTCTTAGCCAGATCTCCATCATTGGTAAAAAGTAGCAATCCGGTAGTATTTCTGTCAAGCCTTCCCACAGGATAAATACGCTCATCACAAGCCGTCTTTACAAGACTCATCACCGTGTTACGCCCTTGCGGATCGCTAGAAGTTGTGATGAAGTCATTGGGTTTATTGAGGAGTACGTACTGCAGTGATTCCGCTTTAAGTACTCGCCCTTCAAATTCTATCTTATCGTTTCTCAATACTTTGGTGCCAAGCTCAGTCGTCACTTTACCATTCACCTTTATCTTACCATCTGATATCAACTGGTCTGCATCTCTACGGGAGCAAACTCCTGCATTGGCTATAAACCTATTCAGTCTTAATTCTCTGGGTGCTGGATTAAAGGCCTTTTTCTCCTTTTTATCTGCTGGTTGGTCTGTTGGTTTTCTCCCCTTCTCTCTCATGATTCTTCTTCTTTGCCGATGGTGTTTTCCTCCTGTATGAAGTCCTTAGGAGTTGGCAAATCCTTCAGGTTGTTGATACCAAAGTAATCCATGAATTTGTCATTGGTGCCGTAGAGCATAGGTCTTCCTATCGTCTCTGCTTTGCCTTTGATTTCAATTAGTTCTTTTTCTAGGAGCTTGTTGACTGCATAATCGCAATTAACTCCTCTTATTTGCTCTATGTCTGTTTTAGAAAGAGGTTGCTTATAGGCTATAATCGCCAAGGTTTCCATTGCCGAATTGGACAGCCTTCTTTTAGATTGCTGTTTGAGCAGTATACTGATACTTGCTTGATATGCTGGTTTTGTGAGAAACTGATATCCCCCACCACTTTCTACAACGCCAAAAGAATATTGATCATCAGTATATTTCTCGGTGAGATTCTTGATCCTGTCAATCACATCATTCTCAGGCACTTCAGCTTCAAACATCTCCTTTAGACACATTACAATCTCTTCTACAGAGATGGGCTTAGGAGAGCAAAAAATCAGTGCCTCAATATGATTGGACAGAAAATCCACTACTTCTTAGCGTTGAGCTTAGCTTCAATGGAGTGCATAGTATGAGGTACTGCCCTCAAACGTTCTTTACTGATCAATACACCAGTATCTACACAAACACCATAAGTGCCATTTTTGATTCTAATCAAAGCGTTTTCCAGGTTATTGATAAACTTTTGCTGTCTAGCAGCCAATGCGCTTAATTGTTCTTTCTCCGCTGTATCCGCCCCATCTTCCAGAGTTTTTACTGCACCTTGGCTTGCGTCCGCTCCACTCTCAGAACTACGAGTAAGCGAGCTCTTTAGAATACTGAGCTCTTCACGAGCTTTTCCCAATTTTACGTTGATCAACTCTTCAAACTCGACTAGTTCGTCAGCTGAATATTTAGTTTTTTCAGACATATCAGTAATAATTTTATTTTACAGGAAAATAAGCACTAAAGTAACATAACCTAAGTTCATAAAAAATTCTGACCCTACCCAGACCCACCATCTTTGGGATATCAAGACTTCTTTAAGTGAACATTTTCAAAAGGTATGGCATGTAAATTCTGACAATTGGAAATTAAGTATGCCAAATTTAGAAGTACAATTCAAAGAGGCGATGGAACCATCATAAGGCATAAAGGAGTTAAATAACTTGACTGGCTTAAATTAATTACAAATATGGCAATGTGGCCCTGCTATTCAATACCTAAGGGATATATCGGGGTGACATTCAAGATAAGGAAACTCCATTCATCAAATTCTTCAAGGATTAATAATTCTATAAAACTATGTTTGTATACATTATGAAGAAAACACTGATTCTAATAGCTTTAATCGGCTCTACAACTTTTGGCTTTGCGCAAAAGGACAAAAAACTTACAGACAAGACTGTAGACAAAAACAGTATCGCTGCACATCTGAAATTTATCTCTTCAGATGCTCTTGGTGGCAGAGATACTCCCTCTACTGGGCTCGAGGTTGCTGCCGAATACTTAAGAACTCAGCTTGAGTTATATGGAGTAAAACCACTTCCAGAATACCCTGATTATTTTCAGCCAGTTTTCATGAAAAAGGTCTCTAAGGCGAATGAAGGTCAGGTTTCTGTTGGTAAATCAACATTTAGTTTGGGGGAAGACTTACTCCTATACAAGGGATCAGATATGGCATATACTGGAGAATTTGTGTTTTTGGAATACGGCATGCCCAGCGAAATCGCTCAATCTGATGTGAAAGGTAAAGTCATTGTCTGCAATGTAGGGGATGGAGAAGAGCAAAGTGCAAGAGCACAATTGCGACTAAATGGGGTAAAGATAGAAGCTGCAAAAGCTGCGGGAGCAGTTTCATTGATTGAACTATATGCCTCTCCTCAGATTCCATGGCCCTTACTGGTCAGATACCTGACAAGAGATCAAGTGAGCCTTGATGATGGTGAAGAACTCAATACATTCACTTCACTATTGGTAAACAACGCCAACCGCCAAGCTTCTGAAGCCTTCTCAAATTCAGATAGCCTTTCGGTTAACATCAGTGGCTCCAATGTCGAGTCCTTTATTGTGAATAATGTAGTAGGGTATGTGGAAGGAACAGACACCAACTTGAAAGAGACCTATGTGACGTACTCAGCGCACTATGATCATGTGGGAATTGGCAAGCCTGATAGTACTGGAGACAACATCTACAATGGAACTCGGGACAATGGCATTGGTACTGTCACAGTACTGGAAGCTGCAAAAAACCTAGCGATGTACCCTACCAAACGTTCTTCACTATTTGTTCTTTTTGCTGGCGAAGAGAAAGGTCTTTTAGGTAGCGAGTGGTTTGTAGATCATAGTCCACTCCCATTGAAAAGCATCGTCTTCTGTTTTAACAGTGACAATGGAGGATATAATGACACCTCAATGGCCACAGTCATTGGACGTGACCGAACTACGGCAAAAGAACTTATCGTAAAGGCAATAGAAACTTATGGGCTTACAGCTGGTAACGATGATAAATACAAGGAGCAAGGCCTCTTCGACCGTTCAGACAATGTCAGTTTTGCTTCCAAAGGAATACCTGCACCTAGTTTTGGGATGGGTGTAAATGAATTTGATGAGCAGATTTTTCGCACTTATCACCAGCCTTCAGATGAATTTGAGACTGTAGATATGGACTACCTCTATACTTTCTATAGAGCTTATGTCCTTGCCGGACGTTTCATTGGTAACATGACTGAAACTCCTTTCTGGGTAGAGGGGGATAAATATTATGAAATAGGCAAGGAGCTTTACGGACGTTAAAAGAATGAAATACGATTTTTTATTAATAGGACTGGAGTAATTCAGTCCTTTTTTATGGCTTAGTCCTTGTGCCAGTATGCCCATAAAATCAAGATAGGATGGATAACGTAAAGCCTTACATACCCTACCCATTCAGCAACACATAGATCGCCAAGACATCCTCCCTGCTGAATGAAATAAACATGTGAAGGGATAAAACAGATTAGCATCGCGATAATGGCAAACGCAACTAAGCGTCTAAATCGTGAAATTAGAACACCCATCCCCAATACGATCTCAAGAACCCCACTTCCCAAATTGATGGCCTCATGAAAAGGAAAATATGGAGGAATCAATGGTAAGTAAAATTCAGGATTGATGAAGTGATTAACTCCTGCAAAAATGTAGAAAGCCGAGATGGTAAATAGGCTAACCCTTTTAATTGTTGAGTTTCCAGCCATGCGTATGTACCTCTTTTAAAATTAGAAAAAATGGAATCCACCAGATCAGATCGTTGGTGATGAGGGTATAGCTGAATTCGAAGGGCACCACACCCATTAAGTAATTAAACACAAATCCCAGAGGCCCAAAAATCTTTCCCAAGAATCCGACCGCAACAATTGGCCAATGTCTAACTGGATTATAGCTTGCCCACCAATAGCCCAGTCCGTAAACTCCAATTACCATACCCATACCTTGCCAGATCATCGCATGATTGATGGGCTCCATGCCTGTGAGTTGAAAGAAGTGCTGAGGAAACAAAACCACCCATGCTCCCCAAAGGATATTATAAATCGCAGCAGCTTTTAATGTAATACTCGGCCAGTTTTGCATGGAAAGTAAACAGTGAGAAAGGGAAAGTGTTCTGTGAAAAAAAGAAAAACCGAGGGTTTTTGAAACATAATGCTTGATTATACAGACCCTCGGTTTTAAATGACACCAGAAGTGTCGAGGGTAGAACATCAAATTAATATTTCACCCCTATGCGAAGGGGCAATAAAAAAACCGAGGGGGTTGAAACATAATGCGGTTAAACATAGTGACCCTCGGTTTTTTAAATCCTCACTGTCAAATGTAGTTCTGCATTCGGATTATCCTAGGAGTCTTTGAAAATTTATTTCAAAGACTTTAAAAAAATTGAAACGCTCTGATTTAAGTCATCAATTTGTATCATTGAGCTTCTTACTTTTGATAGATAATACACAATAAAATGGGTCAAGACAAGTCAACTTACGAAGAAGCCATCAAAAAACTACAAGTAGAATTGGTACACCTGCAGCAATGGGTCAAAAATAATGGACTCAAAGTAGTAGTAATTTTTGAAGGGCGAGATGCTTCAGGAAAGGGTGGCGTGATTAAGCGAATCACTGCCCCATTAAATCCTCGTGTTTGTCGGGTTGTTGCGCTAGGCGTGCCTACCGAAAGGCAAAAGTCTCAGTGGTATTTTCAGCGATATGTTGAGCATCTACCTGCTGCAGGCGAAATAGTCTTAATGGACCGTAGCTGGTACAATCGGGCAGGAGTAGAAAAGGTCATGGGGTTTTGCACAGCAGATGAGTATGAGGAATTCTTAAGATCATGTCCTGAATTTGAGCGTATGCTTGTCAGATCTGGTATTCTCTTAATCAAATACTGGTTTTCAGTGAGCGATGAGGTCCAAGAAAAGAGATTTAATGAGCGAATCAATAATCCGCTGAAGCGTTGGAAGTTCAGCCCTATGGATCTACAATCAAGAGAAAAATGGCAAGAATATTCAAAAGCCAAGGATGACATGTTTGCTACTACAGATACAAAACAATGCCCGTGGTACGTCGTAAATGGAGATGAGAAGAAATCCGCTCGGCTCAACTGTATTGCACATTTGCTCTCGTTGATCCCTTACGAGCCAATCAAACTTGACACAATAGAGTTGCCAGAACTGCCTGATTACTCCAAATATGTTCGGCCACCTGTCGCGTACCAAAATTTTATACCAGAGATTTATTGATATCAACTAGGCTCTTTTAATACAAGCTTACTACCTCCCAATCACTACAGTTTCTTTGAGGACTTGTTGATTGCCTTTGCTGTCATATACCTCGAAAAATACCACATAGTATCCCATTCGAGCCTTTGCGCCAGAGTCTGTAGTGCCATCCCACCGAAGGAAGCCTGAAGTGCCGAGCGAAGCTCCTTTGGCAAGTTGGGCAATCGGCTGCCCCATTTGATTATAGACCGTCACATTCGCAAATTGACCCCCATCATCAAACTGATAGTTGATGGTGGTGAAAGATTGAAAAGCAGGATTACTGCTTTGTGGTAAAAAGACCTTTGGTTCAATTTGCAATACAGCATTGCTAACTGGACTTTCAAAGTTTTGAGAATTGGTATACCCAGGTGTAGCAAATCCAACACTTGATGAAGCTGATTTCCAGTTGTTCGGATCATCTGTCATAGCACTTGGAGAAATCCTCTCTAAAGAAACACCTTCAACGCTTTTAAGTAGACTTAAGTGGAAATCTTCATTGTAAGTGAAAACATCCATTTGCCGATCGCTCAAATCCGAAAGCACTACAGTTGCTTGGTCATTTGGCATAGAGGGAAGTGAGTTTTGGAATAAAGTCCCCGAAGCAGTTCTTGGATAATACCCTTTTAAGATCGAGGTATCGGAAGTAATCACTACATATTCGTGAGGCCTTACTAGGTATGAGCTTTTAAAATAAGTTCTTTGAAGTTCATCTTCCTGACGACCAAGAGACCAACCCAGAAGGTCGAAGTATTTATCAGAAAGATTATATAGCTCCACAAAATCTACTCCGCCAGTTTTTGGATTGAAAAGGATTTCATTGAGAATGATATCTAAACTATCTACCTCATCTGGTCGGACAAAACTCCCCGTGGTTCCGCGAATGATATTGCCCACGCAATCGGTAATACCACCAACAGTCACCGCATAAACTACATTCACTGCCAATTCCTCATTAAGAATTACAGTGTATTCTGTTCGGTCAGAACTTAATGTTCCGCCTGTCTGCTGCAAAGAGGGTTCAAATGAAATAGCTATTAGGTCTTCGCTATCTGCATCCAGTGGCTCATCAAAAATCAAAGCAACTGACTGCTTATCCTTCACAATTGCACCCAATAGGCTCGGACCAAAATTATCAGGTATCTGAGTTCTAATAGAATTGACAACTCCTGGAGTACCTCCCTCCGCAGATGTGCTCACTCCCCAGTTGATGGCTCCACCACATGGATTAGTAACATCCCGCATCTCTAGGCTATAACCTCCATCTGGTGCTTGATTTCCATACCAAGAATCATCATAGATAATGCTATAAATCAATTCATTTCCATTCATGATGAAGAGGTTCTCCCCAGTGTTATTGAGTGATAGCCAACCAGCTACGCCAGCTTTATTTGGTACGAAAATATAAGATGCAAGACTTGAGGTAGGGAGCAAAAGGAGATATTCGCCAGCGGCAAAACTCACTGCAGGAAGTGCGGTATTACCTGTCGCATCGCTCAACTGTAGCCCGTCCAAAGAAATCAAGCGGTCAGATGCATTGTAAAGCTCTAGGTATTCGGAATTTGGTAAACCAAAAACAGGATCAGGATCGGCCATGATCTCTGTTATGATTATTTCATTGAAGACTGGTTTGTCTCCAAAACCCACATTGAAAGTTGCTGGCTCCATCACATTGCCCGAGCAATCTGCTGCCCCAGAAATCGTAATAGCAATATCTTGACCTTTCGGCAATGCCGTCTGAAGTGAGACATTGAGCTCGGTGAGTTTTGAATTAACTGAACGAGTAGCGATGGTTCCTGCTCCTGAAATAGTTGCATTTGCTAAAAGTACACTATCCATGGTCTCCGAAAAAGTGAACTTCAAAAGTTGATCATTTATTACTTCTGACATGAGTAAACTGGGAGCCTCACTATCTGGGTTCAAACTATATATAGAATTGACTCTACCCGGTGTACCACCAGAGAGATCAATGCTCGCAGACCAATTGGCACTGCTAGGACAATCGCTTGTCGGGTTGATGAGCTCTAGCGAATAACCACCATCCTTCTTTTCCTGGCTGCCATACCACACATCACTGTAAGTGACTTTGTCAAGGGTGACTGTGGTACTGATAGAAATCTCTTCTCCTGAGTTGGTCAATGAAGGCCAATTCGCCAGTCCCAATGCTTCACCGAACACCGAAAAAGCATTTGCGCTTGCTGACGGACACAAGATGAGATAGGATTTTGCCTTGATGGTTGTGGCCGAAAGTTTTCTGCTTGTAGTAGCGTCTCTGAGTAATACATTTGATAGATTCAAAGCAACGTCAGAGGTGTTATAGATTTCAATATATTCACTGTTTGGCAACCCAACCAATGGCTCAGGATCAGCCATGATCTCTGTGATAATTAGATCCCCAACCGTTGGTTCTTTACCCAAGGTCAAAGTAATTATCTTTGCCTCCATCGGATTGCCAGAGCAGTCCTTTGCTCCGCTTATGGTGATAGTATAAGTTTCTCCATTTGTCAAGGCGTTTGTTAATGTGATTACCGATTTGGTAAATTCAAGGTCACTTACTCTTGTCCTCTTTGCAGAATTTCCGTCAAGAACCAATTGGAGATTTATAAGTGATGTACTATCCATTACTTCACTGAATGTCAGCTCCAGTTCGGTAGAATTTATCAGATTTGAGCTTTTTAATTGCGGAATATCGCTATCAGGACCAGACCTAAATACTGAATTTTGAAGTCCCGGGGTACCTCCAATTTCCGAAGAAGATGCCTTCCAATTGATGGAAATCGGACAGTCTGAACTGGGATCAATCAGCTCCAAACTATAACCGCCATCATCTTTGTTAGTGTCCTGATACCAACTAATATCATACGCTACTTCATTGATGAGATTTCCTAAAATATTCTTGAGGTAAAGCTGATCGGAGGTATTGGTCAGACTAGGAATACTTCCCAGTCCTATAACATTTGTCTGGGTAAAAAGCGACCTATTGGATTGAGCAACTAAAGCCACATAGCTGCCAGCTTTTAATTCATGCCTTGGCAGTTGGTAGTCTTTAGTGCCGTCACTCAGTTTCAAGCCCCTAAGATCAAAATCTTTTTCGGTGATATTATAGAGCTCGATGTATTCCACCTCTGGTAGTCCAATTGAGGGAGATGGATCTGGCATTAACTCACTAAAAACCACCTCACCAAATTTGGGAACGAGAGGCGAGTTATAGGTAAAGGTGATTGTATCTAGGCTACTAAAGTTACCAGCTATATCAGATAAGCTTCTCACCACTAGATCATATGAATCACCGGAAGTCAGCTTATCAGCAAAATCCAAGCGAACAATAGCCGTTGAGGTCAACAAGGCTTTGTCTGGATTGCCGATACCTAAAATATCATATTTACTAATCGAAGTTGCGCTTGCGTCCATTTCCTCCGAAAAACTAAGATCAATCTGCCCAAAGAAATCACTTTGAATAGAGACCGGTTTTGGCTTCTCTGTATCATAGTTCAATACTGAATAGAAATTTGGAAGTTTTCTACCAAACTTATCTTTCAATCCATTCCAAGCAAATCGGAAAGGTTCATTTTCAGGGATCTGATCTTGCAATGTGACACGGATCCAACCTTGCTCTTTGCCATCTATAGCGGCAAATAACACTTCATTATCGCTGGAAACAGTAAATCCAACACTCCCTACAGATTCAAAAGTCGTGTTGAACTGAAGAAGAATTGTCTCATTATCCAAAATTTCGGATTTAGAAAGGAAGGTTAAAAAAGTTGTTTCTTTATCATCCTGAATCAGCGATTGCCCATTTTCAGCAGTAATTCCTTGAGCCAACAAACTCAATGCTATACCCTCTGAAAGTTTTTCCGCAAGTATCAATTGGACCTTGTAATCATCAATCTTACTCACAGTGCTTACTGTAAAACCTGAGATCGTATAATTACTTTTATCAAAAGCATTGGCACTCATAGCATGACTAAAGCTGACCTGTAACGTTGAGTCATTATCAGCACTTAACTCCACAATGGAAGGATTGAACGTATCTAAATCTACGCTAACCGTATCGATGGTATTTTGATAAAAATCTTCAATACCCGTGACTCGAAGCGCCAATTCGCTCGATTCCGATATAGTGCCAAATGTTAAGATGACTTTTGTCGAGTCAGGTCCAATCAGCTCTGAATTGGTGGGTTGAACTCCGCCCAATAAGTAATGACCCAAATTCTCTACAGATGCCAACTTAATTTTTTCATGAAAATTTAACTCTACATCTGTTGCGCTTATCTTTTGAGCTGAAGATAAGATTGGTGCAAGCGTATCATAGACAAAAGTAGCCCTGCGAGTAGTAGTCACGATATTGTCTGATAAATCTTTGACCCCTTTGACAGAAAGTGTTTTGGTCGCCTCTACGGCAAATAGATTTTTAAAAGTCAACGAGTAGGTCTCTGCTTGATCAATCTCAATTTTAATGGGCTGCTCGTCATTTTCTAAGGTGTAAAAGCTCGAAGTGACCGCCGAAAGCGTATCGAGCGATTCATTCCACAGCACTTCGATAGTTACTGAATCAATCACGGTCACTTGCTCTATAAAAGGCGCTCGTGTATCATAAATGAAACTGGCTGCAGGTGTACTCATGGCTAGCCCATCTGAAGCACTCTTCAAATTTTGCATGTACAAAAAGAGCGAGCTGTTCTCTGTGAAATTCTTAGCAAAAGAGAGCCTTATGGAACTTTGATCACCTTGCTTTTGAACGACCTGCGTTGGCTTTACACCACTACCTAATTGAAAATTAGAAATCACCAAATCTCCCATTCGAGGCACCTCTGTAAACTGGACTTCCAAAATATTAGCAGCAATGACTTTTATGGACTTCACCTGACTTGCAAAGGTGAGGTCTCGTGTAAGTGGGGCCATCACATTGCCGAGTGTATCCTCAAGATTGGCTAAAGCAAAAGTATAAGTGGTGCCTTCAATCATGGGTGTGAGAAGGGTAAGATGGATTCGATAAAAGGCACTGTCCTGAAGCAATGCTCTTTCTATTTCAGCGCCATCTTGATCAAAGTTATCTTCATCTTCGGCAAGGCTTTCATTGAGTGGTTCGTCAAATATCAAAGCTATTTGGGTAGAAGAAAGCACAACAATTTCCTGGAATACGGGCGCTTTTGTGTCATGATACAATTGCCAAGATTGGGATGGATTCACATTTCCCCGACAATCCTTGACATCTGTAAGCGTAAGTGTATGGCTCTGCTCCGAGACCAAATCCTCAGTTAGGATCAGCCAATATCCCGTAAAGGAAATGGATGTCAAAGTAGCAAAGGTATTGGCTGCAAGTGATGCCGATGAGATGGTAAAAATATCTTGATCCAATGGTTCGGAAAAAGTGAGGCGAAGGCTATCATTGCCTTTGACCGTAAGACTGACCAACTCAGGCGGAGTAGTATCTAAATTATTGAAAATCGAATTTTGCCTGCCAGGCGTACCGCCAGTTGCATCCGAAGATGCACCCCAATTGGTCGCATCATTGCATGGCTGTAAAGGATCTATCCGCTCCAAGGAATATCCACCATCATCTTTATCGGTGTTACCATACCAACTCAAGCCATAGGAAATGGTGTCTATCAGATTGTTAAATTGATCTCTTAGATACACTGTTTCACCCGTATTGGTCAAAGCGTCAAAGCTGGAAAGGGCTATAGAATTGGTCAGGCCAAAAATTGTAGAGTCACTTTTGGCACAAATCAGCACATACGCTTTTGCACCCAGCTGGTAACTGGACAATGTCTTTCCATTTAGCGTAAATCCTTTGAGGTTCAAGCCAAAATCATTTGGATTATAAACCTCGACAAACTCTGCATCTGGAAGTCCTACAACTGGTGAAGGATCAGCCATCATTTCATTTATCAAAAGCTGACCGTAAGATGAAACCTTGGAAATGGTAAGTTCTTTTGATTCGCTTGTAAGCGTTGAGTTTGACACGCTATTGGCAATATCCGAAACTGTCAATGCGTAACTGCTATTGTAGAGTTTATCCCAACTAATCGTCACCTGCCTTGCATCTGTCGAGGAAAGTGTTGCAGACGTTGGAGTACCTATTTCCGTAAGTGAATAATTCGCTAAAGTCTCTGCACTGGTTTGATTCACTTCCTGATTAAAAGTAACTATTGCCCCTAGCTCTCCTGATTGTGTAACTGATGTGACTGCCAAGTTCAAATAAGAGAAATCATAACCACTGGTCGAAATCACATTGCCATCCAAATCTTCCAGATTGGAAAAGCTGAGGTTATAATCCGCATCTGCAAAGTCTGTTGCGAAAGTGAGTATAGCTGATTTCCCGTCCGTTCCCAAAGTAACCGCGCTAGGATTACCAATGCCTCCATCAATCGAATAATTGGTCAATGTTTGTACTATTGTCTGATTGATAGACTTATTGAATGTGACTGACACAGTATTTTTATCATCCACTATCACCGTATCTACTATTAATGGAATCACAAAATCAAAATTC
>JBLIFO010000070.1:0-12493 GCA_047633875.1 Marinoscillum sp.
GATTACTGCAAAGGTGCGTGTATATAAGAATGATCTTGATAAGATTTACACGGTTTTCTTTGCGGATACCAGCGCACATCGTGTAAACATCAAACTCCGTGATGACAAGGGAAAAATATTGCTCTCACAAGATTTTAATGCCAAAGGGTTTTCCAAAAGATTTGGCCTCTCAGATCTTCAAAATGGTGAATATGAGTTTATTATTTCTTTTGACGGAATCGTTAAAAAAGAAGCGATTTCGCTTCGCAGTGAGAAAGATATTATTGCGGCAAGCATTCAATTAGAGCAAGTTTACCCCTATCTGCGCATTACAACTTCCATAGATCACCTCGCTCCTATCAACATCTATGTTTATAATATGATGGACAAGCTCCAGAAGACATTTTACTGGGAACCACATTTAGATTTACTCACAAAGGAGATCGATATTGCGCAATTCGAAGGGTATGAAATCAGGGTGCAAATCGTTCAAGAAGAAATAGAAAAAGTAGACGAATTGGTCCTCCTCTACTGATTTCTCAAATTAGATTCTTCCCTAAACACTGGTGCAACTTTACCAATTAAAAGACTAATAAATCTCTACAATTAAGGCTTTTTGCCCTCCACAATACTGAGCTCTGAAAACCGTGGACCGAAAGCCAAAAACCTAACTCCCAATACCCAACCGCCGACTACCCAATAAACTAATTTCCCTTTTTTGAATATTTCTTTTACTCGCCTTGTAACTTTCATTAGGGTCTAGCGTCTCCCTTTTGAAATGTCACCAAACACGATCTTCGAAACTCAAATAATGCCTACCACCGATAAGATGTATCGCTATGCGTATTCCATCTTAAAGGAGTCAACATTGGCGCAAGATGTGGTTCAAGATTGCTTGGTGAAGATCTGGTCTAAGCGACACAAGCTGGTGGAAATCCAGAGTCCTGAGGCCTGGGCGATGCGCATCACCCGCAACCAGTGTTACGACTGGGTGAAAACGAACCGGTTTACGGTTTTATCAGATCAGGATATAGAAAGACCAAGCAGCGAGCACACGGACTTCAATATGATGATGGCCGAGCAAGCGAACTGGCTAGCCTTGATAATGGAAAGACTCCCTGAGAAGCAGCAGGAAATATATCACTTGCGTGAAATCGAGGAGCTTACTTATCAAGATATCGCCGAAATCCTATCTATCAGCTTGAGTGAGGTAAAAGTCTACTTGCACCGTGCTCGAACTACTATTAAGACTTCATTAGCTAAAATTGACGCATATGGAATCGCGAACTAAAAAACTTCTTGAAAAATATTGGATTGGCGAAAGCAGCCTATCCGAAGAGCAAGAGCTAAAAAATTATTTTGCTGAAAATCCATCGCTGACCACTGAGGGGAAATACTTCAGGTCGCTAAAACAGGCGCAATCGCCCAAGCAAGTGACCTTTGTACATCCCAAAAAGAAGCATTCAAAAATGCGCTGGTCCATGGCTGCCGTAATTACTGCAGGATTATTGACTGCCGTGGTAGTGCTCCAAGATGCTCGTCAGCAACGCCAATTTGTTGTGGAAGATCCGAAGGAAGCATACGAAATCACGAGAAAAGCGCTGCTTATGGTTTCGTCAGGTCTGAACGAAGGAAAAAATTATTCAAAAGAAATCTCAAACATCAATAGAGCCGAGGAAATCATTATTGAAAATTAATCGGCCAAAAGGAAAGTTTAAAAACACAAAATCATGAAAAAAACAATCATAATAATTCTAGCGGTATTCAGCTCAAGTGTGCTGATGGCACAAGGCACAGTGATGGATAAATACTTCAGTCAATTTGCCGATAACGACCAATTCACCAAAGTATCTGTGAGTAGCAAGATGTTTTCTCTCTTCACAGAACTAGAAACAGGAAGCGATGCTGAGGAAGAATTTCTCAAAGCCATAAGCAAACTAAAAGGGCTGAAAGTGATCGTAGCAGATAGTATCAGTAACTCTGCCACCTTATACAAGCAAGCCAGTGCCGACATCACCAAAGCTGGCTATGACGAACTGATGTCTGTAAAAGATGCCATGGAAAACATGAAATTCTCCATCAAAGAAAAAGGTGGTGTTATAGAAGAGCTTATCATGATAGTGGGTGGCAAACAGAAATTTGTTTTGCTAAGCCTATATGGTGAAATAGACTTGAAAAATATTTCTAAAATAGCTAAGGCAATGCGTGTTGATGGTTTGGAGAAATTGGAAAAGCTTAATGACTAATTCACTTCGAAAATCCTTTATAATCCTTTTTACCATGGGGCTGAGTATTCAGCCCCTTTTGGCGCAGGAGGACATCATCAAAAACATAGTACAGGACAATGTGGAATATAAATTCGCATTCTATGCCAGCACCCTTCGAATGATCAATCTGAAGGAAAACAAGGAGTACGACGAGATGGTGAGCGGAATCGACAAACTACTCGTTTACACGCTAGATAGCACTGGTGTTGCCGATAAAACCTATTTGCAAATAGGCACATCTTATCGTGAACGTGGTTATGATGAGTATATGATGTCGAGTGGCAGCTTACTGAACATGGCCATCTTAGGAAACCCAAAGAACGATGAGGAGTTTGTAGGCTACATTTCACAAGAGGAATCCTGTTTTGCATTTTATCTGCGTGGTGATATAGCCTGGGAAAAAATCCCAAAGCTGATCAATACAATGAGAGATCTTGATTTGCTCAACATAATGGACTTAGAACCCAAAAAGAATCGACCTTGAGAACAGTACTAAACATAAGCGGACTGACAAAAGTCTTCGGTAAAATAAAGGCGGTCACGGATCTCAACTTGAGTATCCATGAGGGCATGGTTTACGGAATTCTCGGGCCAAATGGAAGTGGTAAAACCACTACACTCGGGATGATCTTGGATGTGGTAGCTCCTACAAACGGGAGTTATAGTTGGTTTGAGAATGAAGATCCAGTAGCTGCTAGAAAGAAGATTGGTGCCATTTTGGAAACCCCTTGCTTCTACCCCTATCTCACTGCCGTTCAAAATCTAAAGATCACAGCTCACATCAAAGAATGCTCTGAGTTGAGAATAGATGACGTATTGAAAAAAGTTGGTCTTTACGAAAGACGCAATGACTCCTTCAAAGGCTATAGCCTAGGCATGAAACAGCGCCTTTCAATTGGTGCCGCTTTGCTAGCTGACCCACCTATACTTATCCTGGATGAACCCACCAATGGACTTGATCCACAAGGCATTGCCGAGATCAGGACACTAATCAGGGAAATTGCAGCTCAAGGCAAAACCATCATTATGGCAAGTCACCTCCTTGATGAGGTTCAGAAAGTTTGTACTGACTTCTGTATACTCAGGAATGGAATCAAATTACATGAGGGCACTGTGGCAGAGATACTGGGTGACACCAATGAGTTGGAACTAGCAGCTGCAGATATGGCACAACTCGGAAAACTCCTTTCTGAAACATCAGAAATAGAATCATATTCGATTGAAGGTGAAATGTATAAAGTTATTCTGAAGCCAAATCACACTTCGGAAGACATCAATAAACTCTGCTTCGAAAAGGGAATCATTCTTAAAAAATTGGTCACTAAGCGTAAATCACTGGAGCAGGAGTTCCTTAAAATATTGAAAGAGAAATGATAAAGGCGATCAAACTAGAATGGCTCAAAATTAGGAATTATAAGACATTCTGGGTGCTATTGGGCATGTACTTCTTGGCACTTACCATCATCTGCTTTGGCGGAATGTTTTTTCTGGAATATTTAAAGTCTGAGGGTGCAGAATTTGAGGGAATCGACCCCACAATGCTCCCAATCTATGATTTCCCAGACATCTGGCAAAACATGACCTATTTAGGGTCTTTCCTCAGGATTCTATTAGCGTTCATAGTGATCATCACTGTCAACAATGACCAGATCTACAATACGCTCCGCCAGAATATTATTGACGGAGTAAGCAAAGGAGAGTATCTGACAAGTAAGCTTCTGTTTGTAGTCATTTTGGCTATGATTAGCACCTTATTCGTTTTCATAGCAGGCCTCATCAATGGAGCACTTTATTCACATGTTTGGGGATTAGAATTTCTCTTTGATGGGACAATATTCTTATTCGCCTACTTCTATGACATTGTCATCTTCTGCTCACTAGCATTCTTGCTATCATTACTTTTCAAGAAATCTGGTTTTGTGATCGTTTTGCTTTTCTTATATTCAATGATGTTTGAGCCGATTTTGGGAGTAATCATCGAACATGCAGTTTTTTTACAGGATACTATTTTTCAACCTATGGTAAATTTCTTGCCTGTAAAAGCACTCAACAATCTCATAACTGTGCCGTTCCCGAGGTACATTTTCAGAGAAATCACTGACTATTTGCCGCTTGGGAGTTTTGCGATAGCAAGTGCATGGTTAGCGTTTTACCTTTCGGCAATATTGCTTATCCTGAAACGACGAGATTTAAAATAGGAATTCCTTAATTTGGCTTGAAGACGTTGAGGACATGCGCCGTGAAGCTTTTTACAAATTGTTTCGCTTTATCTTCATCTTCTAAATAAATTTTAGACAGCTGAAGTGCCATAGCTTCCTCTTTCGATGCTCCCAAAAGCCCGAATGTGTGATGTATATGATGAGCTATAAACCCCACTTCTGTGAAATCTCCATTGTTGGCGGCAAATGAAAGAAGACGTAATTTTTCAGGCAGATCTTGCTTAAAAGAAAACACAAGTTTATCCTCATAGTTGGTAAAATCACCAGCTGAGATGGTATTCGAATCTAATCCTGACATAGCTAATTGGTTATATTAAATCTACTTCTAATAAGATTTAAATAAGAATCAATTAGACTAAATCGGGAAAAAGAGGGATGAATGGGTATTATCTATGGATTAGCTTTCAAGACTCTGGTCCCATACCAGCTATAAAACTCCCCATTTGCCAATTGGATACTGGCATACGGACAGAGCTCTTTTAGTTCTTGGATGTGCTTTTGGCGAAATGGATAAGGCTCAGAGCTGAGCATGATTACATCCACATCGCTATTTGAGATATCCAAATCTTCCATTGCTGGATAACGCTCCTGCACGCAGGCGTTTGTATATCCAACATGATTCAGCATACTATCAATATAAGTTTGCTTGCCTGCCACCATCCAAGGGTCACGCCAAATCAGATAAAGTACCCGCTTTGAAGTCTGACTTGCATGTATTAATTGCCATCTATTTTCTACCGTTTGAATGATTGATTTTGCGTTAGCTTCTTTGTCCACGATCAAAGCCAACTCCTTCATCATGACCAATGCATCGTGGATAGTATATATATCGCTGATCCAAACAGGATATTTGCTTTTCAAAGCTTGAATACCTTCTTGATAATTCTCCTCCTTGTTCCCTATGATCAAGTCAGGTTGTAAGTGATCTATTGCCTCTAGGCGGAAATTCTTTGTCCCACCTATCACCTGAATCTCCTTTACTTCTTCAGCAGGATGTACACAAAATTTAGTGCGCCCTATTACGGGCGCACCAATGTCTATTAGGTATTCTGTAATGGACGGCACCAAACTAATAATCCGCTTGGGCGGAAAGTTTAGCTCCACATCTTCTCCTACTTGGTCCTGAAAGGAGCGACGCATTTTTAGTTATTTGATGTATCTAAAGTCCTGACCATCAGTTACCTGAATGACCGTTTCCATTATCAATTTTATTGTTTCTTCCAGATCTGAAAAAGCGCAAGTCTCTACCGTAGTATGCATGTATTTCAATGGAATGGAGATCAAAGCAGAGGCTACACCATCATTACTATAAGCAAAAGCATCTGTATCCGTACCCGTAGTACGCGAAGAAGCTCTTCTTTGAAAAGGAATCTTAGCATCCTCTGCCACATTGATGATCATGTCCAGCACATTGTTTTGCACAGCAGGGCCATAACAAACCACCGGCCCTAATCCACATTTGATATCTCCGCTGGTAATTTTGTCATACATTGGAGAATAGGTGTCATGGGTCACATCTGTGATTATTGCCAAGTTAGGTTTGATCCGATGTGCAATCATTTCAGCACCTCGCAATCCGATCTCTTCCTGTACCGCATTCACGATATAAAGCCCAAATGGCAATTTGATATTGTTCTCTTTGATCCTTCTGGCTACTTCCGCTATCATGAAACCACCAATGCGATTGTCCAATGCTCGGCCCACTAGGTATTTATCATTGAGCTCCATCAATTCATCCTCGAATGTGATCACACAGCCTACATGGATGCCCATGGCTTCCACTTCTTGTTTAGACTCTGCGCCTACTTCGATAAATATGTTTTTAAGTGTTGGAGCATCTTCTTTTTCTTTTCTGACATGGATAGCTGGCCATCCGAACACACCTTTCACCACGCCTTTTTTGGTATGGATATTTACCCGCATAGAAGGTGCTATCTGATGATCTGACCCTCCATTTCTCACAACATAGATATAGCCCTGATCTGTGATGTAATTCACAAACCAACTGATCTCATCTGCGTGTGCCTCAATGACTACTTTATAAGCTGCCTCTGGATTGATGATAGCCGCTACTGATCCATAGGTATCCGTAAAATAATCATCCACATATGGTCTAATATAGTCAAGCCAGATCTGCTGGCCGCTCGACTCAAAACCTGTTGGAGACGCGTTATTCAAATATTTGTAGAGAAAATCTCTGCTCGTGTTATCCATTATTACTCGTTATTAATGCTTTATTTCGTCTCTATTACAAAGGAATATTCCCATGCTTTCTTCGTGGCCTATTGTCTACTTTGTTTTCTAACATATCAAATGCTCTGATAAGTTTCGCTCGCGTATTGTGCGGAAGAATCACTTCATCTATAAAGCCATGCTCTGCGGCCTTATATGGATTTGCAAACTTCTCAGTGTACTCGTTGATCTTTTCTTGAAGCTTGGCATTGGGATCTTCAGCCTTTGAAATTTCATTTTTAAAAATAATCTCCGCTGCGCCTTGTGCACCCATTACAGCGATCTCAGCTGTAGGCCATGCATAATTCATATCTGCCCCAATGTGCTTTGAGTTCATCACATCATAAGCTCCACCATACGCTTTACGCGTAATGACAGATATCCTCGGAACTGTCGCTTCGCTAAATGCGTAAAGTAATTTGGCACCATTGGAAATAATGCCGTGCCATTCCTGATCCGTCCCAGGCAAGAAACCAGGCACATCTACCAAAACCAAAAGAGGAATATTGAAAGCATCGCAAAATCTCACAAATCTCGCAGCTTTTCTGCTACAATCATTGTCCAAAACACCTGCAAGAGACATTGGTTGATTGGCTACTATACCAATACTTCGCCCTGCCAAATGTGCAAATCCGACTACTATATTATCCGCAAATCTTTCGTGCACTTCAAAAAAAGAATCCTCGTCTATGATACCATTGATCACTTCTTTAATATCATAAGGCTGATTCGGATTGTCTGGTAGAATCTCGTCTAGGACATTTCTTACTTCACTATCCGGTGCATCGTAAGGTCTCTTCGGTGGCTCCTCTTCGCAATTGGAAGGGATGTAACGCAAAAGCTTTTTAATATCCTGGATGCATACAGCTTCATTTTTTGAAACAAATTGAGTTACACCACTCTTTGCGCCATGCGCACTTGCTCCGCCAAGTTCCTCAGAAGTAACTTCTTCCTGCGTTACTGTCTTCACCACATTAGGGCCAGTCACAAACATGTAGCTGGTATTTTCTACCATGAAGATAAAATCAGTAATCGCTGGAGAATAAACAGCTCCTCCAGCACACGGTCCCATAATCGCTGAAATTTGAGGAATTACTCCAGAAGCACGGGTATTTCGATAAAAGATATCTGCATAGCCGCCTAAAGACATGACACCTTCTTGGATCCTAGCACCGCCAGAATCATTTAGCCCAATCAATGGCGCTCCATTTTTCATAGCCATATCCATGATCTTCACGATTTTTGCGGCAAATGTTTCAGAAAGCGAACCTCCGAAAACGGTAAAATCCTGACTGAAGACATATATCAATCGTCCTTCAACTGTACCATAGCCTGTCACTACACCATCCCCAAGAACTTTCTGATCAGCCATACCAAAATCAACCGCGCGGTGGACAACAAAACGACCAATCTCCTGAAAAGAACCAGGGTCTAGCAGAAGATCTATCCGCTCTCTGGCAGTCAACTTACCTTTTTGATGTTGCTTGTCTATTCTATCCTGACCACCACCAAGCATAGCTTCGCTGTTCATAGCCTCGAGTTGCTCGATCTTTTCGTGGGTTGAACGAATGTTAGTGGCAGTATTTGGTTTTTGGGATTTCATCTAGTGAGATTTTGGGGTAAAAAACGCTATGGCAAGTTAAGCAAGCTAGCCAACGGAAAAAACTTTGGAACACTCCAAAAACCATATGATTTGATACCACTTAGGAAATCCCTAGAGACAAATTTTGGATTGTGTTATATTGCGCTCAAAATTGAAGCATCCATGAGAATTGCGGTTATTGATATGGGCACAAACACTTTCCATCTAATCATTGTGGAAGTGGCTTTGGGTGATTTCAAAATTATCTTCAGACAAAAGGACGCAGTTAAAATTGGTGAAAACGGAATCAACCATGGAATGATTACCGAGGCTGCCATACTCCGTGCCATGACCACACTTAGCACTTTCAAAGAGATAATTGCTGACCATGGTGTGAGTCAAACCTTCGCAACTGCTACTAGTGCCATAAGAAATGCCTCCAATGGAGAAGCGCTTGTCAAAAAAATAAAAGATGATATAGGCATTGAAACCCGAATCATTAGTGGACTGCAAGAAGCCGAATATATCTACTACGGTGTGAAAAAAGCTTTAAAAATAGGGAGCGAACCATCACTTATCATGGATATCGGCGGTGGAAGTATTGAGTTCATCATTGGTACGGGCAATCAAATCTTGTGGAAACAAAGCTTTGAAGTAGGTGGCCAACGCATGGTGGAAAAGTTTCACAAAAGTGATCCAATGACCGCTGAGCAAATACAAGAAGTAAAAGCATATCTAAAAGATGAATTAAAGGAGCTTTTTGACTCATGTGAAAAATTTGCTCCAAAAATTCTGATTGGCTCATCCGGGACATTTGACACCTTGAGTGATATGTATCGACTCAAAAACAATCTTCCAATTGTAGAAGGAGCTACGGAATATCCGCTTACCATACCTGCTTTTGAATCCATTTATCAAGAAATTTTGGTTAAAAACCGAGAAGACCGCTTAGCTATCCCAGGTATGATACCACTTAGAGTGGATATGATCGTAGTGGCAAGTGCCTTGATTGATTTCATCATAGCTTCACTTGGGATCACAGATATAAGAGTGTCTGCCTATGCATTAAAAGAAGGAGTGCTGCTCAATACGCTGCACTCCTTGTAATAAACCTCTGTCAAAGGCCATTGACCTTACGGTCTTTAGGATATTTCACTTCAAAGCCCATCTTCCACTTTTTCTCAGTGTTTGGCTCCAACTTGTATTTCCAAGTAACCTCGCCATTGTCAGGATTGAGCGACCCACCAGCTAACACAATGTTGAGAATTTCAATGTCATCATTTTTGCTCTTTGGAAGTTGATCCAATACTTCTATGTCTATTGCCAAAGATTTATTGTTTTTGAGAACATACTCGTACAGCTTTGAAACACGTCTTTTCGTGCCAATAGTCTGATCATCTGTATAATCGCTAATTACTTTACGCTGAATAGCAATACGCTCATCCACTCCGAAAGAGATCATGAATGACTTATCTGAAGCGTCTAGATTTATATAGGTCTTGTTAATAAATCCGCCATCATAGAACACATTGAGATATCCTGGAAGCAAATTCAATTGACCCCATTCCTTGAGTTTAGCTATTAAATAGACTTTATCTGTAATGCTCGGAACTGATCGGTATTGAAAATCTGCCATGACCTTCTCTTCTCTGATGGAGACCAATGCAGGCTTGCCATGTGAGCTTATGGTCACAGGTTTTCCTATTTTATAATTTACAGAAATAAGGCTTTGCGCGAGTTCCACAAAATCATATGCTTCGTCGGCAACTGGAGCTGATTCAGCAACTGCATCTGACAACATGAATTCTTGAGAAGATCTCATAGAAGCTTGCTTACTTCTGTAAATTTCTTCTCTCGCGAAATCCAAATACCAAGGTGAAAGCACAGGCAATGAACCACCATAGCTTGGATTTGATGTGCTCAAAGAAACCTGCACATTGTCCCAATCCTCACCAGTATTTTGAAAAATAGAAGCCTTATAAACCAACTGAAGTTCACCAAGATCAGCTCCAGCACGGAGATCGTATGATGGACTCCAAGAGGCGCCATTGACAACATAAGAAATATCGAAACTCGCATTTTGACTTTTTGAATTCTCAATTGTCACGACTAGTTCTCCAGCTACTTGACGGTCTTTATTGCTTATTTCATTCAACTGATTTTGTAATTGCTTTAATAGCTTTTGGACCTCTTCCTTTTCTAAGTTCAATGCATAAGTCTGAGTGCTAATATCTAATAGACGAGATTTGAAGAAATCAGCCATCGCTTTCAACTCTGCGGTAGTTACTTTACTAGCTCCTCCACCAATCACTTGGTTGGCCTTAAGCAAGTTTTCTTCGGCTATAAGTGCAGCAATTTTTCCATTTATATCAGCTTCATTCTTATTTGCATTGGCAATCTGAGTCTGAATTGACTTCATTCGATCCGATGGATTTTCTTGATTCAAGTAATTCAGGCGAAAGCTGGTTGACATGATTACAAAATCACCTTGTGCTTTTACTTGGATTGAGTTCTGATCCAATTGATTTGACAAGCCCGTAAAAACCAATTCTGAAGTAGAGGGTGTAAGTGCTACTGTAGCTTTTCTATTTATTTCCGCTTGATTGAGGAAGACTTCCACTTTTTCGATTTTCGAAACTACATCCTTAGCGAGTAAATGGAAACTGATTGCGATCGAGGCAATAAAAAATATACTTCTCATAAATTTTCTGTTTTGTTAACTGTCGGAAAGGCCACTGTTTAGCTTCCTTGCTTGACATATTCTGTTTAATTTGCTGACCAATTACCTTGCCAAATACAAGAACAAACACCGCACATACATTCTAATGATCATTAGTCACGAATCCTTATTTCAATTTTCAAAAGCAGTACTTATAGCTGCTGGATGTTCAGAAAAAGACGCCAGATTGGCTTCAAAAGTACTTTTAAGCGCAGATTTGAGAGGAGTTGACTCGCATGGCGTAGCACGACTCAGTGGTTATATCAGGCTGATAGATAAAGGCCGCGTCAATACCAAGCCCAATATAAAAGTTGTTCATGAAACTCCGAGTACAGCAGTCCTCGATGGTGACAGTGGATTGGGGTTGATCGTAGCTCCAGAAGCTATGCGAATAGCTATTGAAAAAGCAAAAAATGTTGGCACAGGCTGGGTATCCGTTCGTAATTCAAATCATTACGGGATAGCAGGTTATCACTCTATGCTTGCACTGCAAGAGGACTGCATCGGAATATCCATGACCAATGCGAGCCCTTTGGTGGCGCCTACTTTTAGTAAAGAAAGACTCTTGGGTACGAATCCAATATCGGTAGCTATACCGGCAGATAAGGAGCCTCCGTTTGTCTTGGACATGGCAACCACCACTGCTGCTAATGGTAAGCTTGAGATTTTGCAACGAAAAAATGGCAAAGTGCCAGAAGGCTGGGTTCAGGATGCAAACGGAGAAATAACAACTGATCCATTTGGGGTAAAAAATGGAGGAGCACTTAGACCTCTCGGCGGAAGTAGAGAACATGGCTCACACAAAGGTTATGGTCTTTCATCTGTGGTTGACATCTTCTCTGCTGTGCTTTCAGGTGCCAATTATGGCCCTTGGGCACCACCTTTTGTAGCTTTCATGGATCCTGTGAGTGACCCAGTAGGTAAGGGTTTGGGGCATTTCTTTGGGGCAATGAGAATAGATGCATTCAGACCTGCTGGTGAATTCAAATCACATATGGACAATTGGATTCAGCGCTTTCGTAAAGCTAAGCCAATCATGGCTGGCCATGATGTCTTGATACCTGGTGACCCAGAAAGAAAGTTGGAGCAAGAAAGACTTAGAGACGGAATACCATTAATAGATCCAGTAGTAATTGACCTGAAAGAAGTAGCTGAAAAATTCGGCATCACCTTCCCTGAATCTTAATTAACAGTAAGTTATCCCAAGATAAATTCAACCTTAAATTCGAAAATAAACGTGGATCAAAGTACCGCTTTAAACATCCTTAAGTCAGGTCAAAATGTGTTCCTGACAGGATCGGCTGGTACTGGTAAGACCTATGTTATCAATCAATACGTCCAGTATTTACGCGAACGTGAGGTTCCTTTAGCAATTACTGCCTCCACAGGTATTGCTGCTACACATATAGATGGCCAAACGATTCACTCTTGGTCAGGCATTGGCATCCGCGACCTGATCAATGAGAAGGCGCTCGATAAAATCGCGAGGAATAGA
>JBLIFO010000071.1:0-12410 GCA_047633875.1 Marinoscillum sp.
AGGTGAGATTGATCAACAATATCTTGTTTAATCAATTTAAATTCAGAGCCAACACTAAGAATTTTCATTCTCCAGCAAATAGCATGATCAATGCTGTCTTGGAATCGAAAAAGGGCAATCCGATTTCTCTTTGCTCTGTGTATCTATTGGTTTCACGGAAGCTAGATCTACCTATTTATGGTGTGAATCTTCCAAATTTGTTTATTCTTACTTACCAGGGCAACAACAATCATTTCTATATCAATGTCTTCAACAAAGGGTTGATTTTTTCCAAAGATGACATTGATAATTATCTCGAACAGCTAGATATACCACGAAATGAGGAATACTATCAACCATGTAGTAATACCCAAATAGTGGTGAGATCAATCCGTAACTTGATGATGTCCTTCGAAAAGTTAGGCGACTATCAGCGAACGGATGAGCTTAAAATAGCACTCAATAGAATTGGCGAAAGTCCACTTGGGATGGAATTATAAGCTGTAAGCTAGGAAGTACTCTTTAAGTTTTTCAACCCTTATTCTATGATGTCCTTCAAATTGCTCTTTGGTGATGATTCCTCGCATTGATTGGTCATCAATGAACTCTATCTTCATTTCATCCTTCAAGCTGATCTTACGCCTTCCATAGATTTTGTAAAGCACCTCTTTGCCGCACCATATTTTACATAAGGCATCAAGGTTGTTTTGATATTCATTCTCTGACTCATGCAGAAATTTCAACTGAGCATCTATGAGCTTTTGTCTTGGGCGCTCAAGGTCAATGCCACATGTCTTATTCAAATTGATCATGGCTGCAGCCATTGGGAATGAATGCGAGATGGATATTTGAGCGGTTGATCCCGTCAGAAATGGTTTACCAGATTCATCAGGTTCGATACCTCTGTATTTTAAGCTAAATTGAGAGGCTAAGTTTTTTATGAGTATTCTCCCTACCATCCACTCTGCTAACCTTGTAGGGTTGAGATCTTCAGGGGTTTTCTCATTCACTAGATCTTTTAGTGCTACGTTGGTCTCTTGAATATTCCAGATTGCATATGCGGAATAAGGAGAGATAGGTTTAGATAATAGTAGAGGCATAGTTTGTTCTAATCACCGATGCTTAATTTTACTTCAATTTTATCGATAATGAATGCTATCCAAGTAAAAAAGCAACATCATCTTTCTGGACACAAAGATTCACTTTATGCTTTATGCAAATACAGTGATACCCACTTCTTATCTGCAGGGGGTGATGGTATGGTTGTGTTGTGGGATTTGGAGGCTCCTGAAGTTGGCAAAATGATCGTAAAAGTGCCAAATAGTATTTATTCTTTGGCATACAATTCTGCAAAAGAAATACTAGTTGTGGGTCAGAATTTTAGTGGAATACACCTCGTGGATGTTGTCTCAAAAAAAGAGATTGGTTCGCTGGCGCTCACTAGCAGCCAGATCTTTGATAGTCAGACTACTGATGAGGCAATCTATTTGGCAACTGGAGATGGTAGTGTTATCAAAGTAAGTTGGGACTTAAAGATATTGTCAGCGATCAAGCCAAGCGACAAAAGTGCCCGTACAATCGCTGTAAATAATGATAGAAAGGAAATTGCGATAGGTTTTAGTGACCAATTCATTAGAATTTATGATCTAGATCTAAATCTAAAAAGGGAGTTTGTTGCGCATGATATATCTGTCTTCTCATTGCAATATCACCCAGAGTTGCCGTTGTTGATGAGTGCAAGTCGAGACGCGAAGATCAAAATATGGGATTTGGACCATGACTATTTTGAATTGGAAAAGATCTCTGCGCACATGTACACTATCAATCATTTGGCCTTTTCTCCAGATGGTGCCTATTTCGCTTCATGCAGCATGGACAAGTCAGTAAAAATTTGGGATAGTAAGCGTTTTAGGCTGCTTAAAGTAATAGATAAGGCACGACATGCAGGTCACGCCACCTCTGTCAATAAGCTGCTTTGGATGAATTATCGTGATTGGTTAGTATCTTGTAGCGATGATCGCACCATCTCGATTTGGGAAGTTCAGATGGAACATTAATTTTTGCATAATATGAAAATCACTCCATTAGAGATCAGGCAGAAGAATTTTGAGAAGAAACTTCGCGGATATGACAAGGATGAAGTCAGCGCGTTTCTTATTTCCATGTCCAACGAATGGGAGAGAATGCTCGATGATAACAAGGAGATGAAAATAAAGCTTGCTCACGCTGACAAGGAAGTTCAGAAGCTGCGAGAGGTAGAAAGTTCATTGTTCAAAACCCTAAAAACCGCCGAAGATACAGGAGCAAATCTGGTAGATCAGGCAAATAGGGCTGCAGAACTACATTTGAAAGAATCTCAGATGAATGCTGATGCCATGATGGGAGAGGCCAAGTCCAAGGCTAAAAACATAATTGAAAAGGCTGAAATGGAAGCCCGAATGTTGATTGAGGAAATGCAGGATGCCATCAAAGATCTTGAGCAGCATTTCCGTGGACTTGAAAATCATAAGGAAAACATAATTGGTGAATTGCGAAATCTTGCTGACGATGTGCACGAGCGTATAAAGCGAAGTGAGAAGAATCACGCCCCTTTCAAATTGGAAGATCATACCAAGCGTGTGAAAGCCTTGATGAGAGAATCAGAAGCATGGATTATTAAAGAGAAATTGGAAGTAAAACCAGTAAAACTCAAGCCTCTGAACCATGAGGATATATCTGCCCGACCAAAAGCTGCTGAAAAAGTAGAAGTAAAAAAGGAAGTAATTCAAGAAAGAGTTGCTGAGAAAAAACCACTTGTTAAGCCTGCGAGCAAGCCAGCGGTTAAAGCTGACGGTTCTTTTTTTGATGAACTAGATTGATAATGGGACAGATTGCGCTGGAAGGGATGGAGTTTTTCGCTCATCATGGATACTATGACGAGGAAAGAAAGATTGGCAATAAATACGAAGTGGATGTCACGCTGGAGGTGGATTTTGAGACCGCCGCAGAGGAAGATGATCTCAGAGGCACGTTGAATTATGAAGAAATCTATGCGGTGGTCAAAAACGTCATGGAAAGCCAATCGAAACTTCTGGAACACCTTGCCGCACAGATCATTGCACAATTGAAAACCAAAGAGAAAGATATTAAATATATCAGAGTCAAAGTAGCAAAGCACAATCCGCCGATTGGTGGTCTTTGCAGAAAAGCGGTGGTTACTTTGGAAGGTTAACCTCAGGGGTGACAAACACAAAACCTCGAGCGTCAGAACCGTCATAAAAATCCACCTCTTTACCTATTAGGAACATCAATTCCTTTTTTTGAATAAAAATGGAGACACCTTCGAGTTGGTAGACTTGGTCCTGATCTTTTTCTTTATCAAACCCTAAAATAAAAGAAACACTACATCCACCGCCTCTTACGCCCATGCGCAAGCCGTAACCCTCAGGAATATTTTTATTTTCCATGATGTTTACAATCTCTTGGTAAGCCTTGTCCGTAATGTGTACTGGTGAATTCATTTCGCCAAAGAAAATACTTATTTTTGATCTAACGCAAACGACGAATATATGGAAATGGTTTATGACCTGCTGAAAATTACAATACCTGGGGTACTCATTTTGTATACTTCCTATCTACTCGTGAGGTCGTTTTTGCAGAAGCAACTAGACGAGGTGCATCTCAATATGCGTCATCGTAACCAAGAAATTGTCACACCTATTAGATTACAGGCCTATGAGCGCATTTGCCTATTACTTGAGCGCATTTCACCGAATAATTTAATTCCACGTTTAAATGGTCCAGAGATGTCTGCCAAACAACTGCAATCTGCTTTGGTTAGTGAAATAAGGAGTGAGTATAGTCACAACCTTTCTCAACAGGTTTACATGTCTGAGGACGCGTGGCTTTATGTGAATGGAGCCGTAGAGCAGCTTGTTTCGTTGATCAACGAGGCAGCAAATGAATTAAAACCGGATGCTACAAGTCTTGACCTAGCTCGTACGGTTTTTGAAAAATCAATGCGCAATGAGCAGGACACTTTGAGGGGAGCCTTGACTTTCGTCAAAAACGAAATAAAAGAATTATTCTAATGGCAAGTAAAAAGATGGATTCGATAGTTAGAAAAACGAAGGAAAGCATTTCTAAAAGTGAGCGGGCGCAAACTTTACTTTCGGAGGTTAAAACCAAGCTTGAACGGATCAAAGATTCATCTGAAGAACGCTCAACTTTCATTTATCAAATTTTGGTAGTAGTTAGGATGCTTAAAGCGCATTTTAACCATGAATACAAAGCTTTCTCAACCACCACCATTTTTACTTTGGTTTTTGGGTTGGTGTATTTCATTACACCAATAGACCTCATCCCAGATTTTATCCCGGTGTTGGGCTTTACAGATGACATTTCTTTGTTGTTTATGATATTCAAAAATCTTGCTCTTGATATTTCCAATTTTATTGATTGGGAAAAAGGAGAGGTCTCCGAACAACATGCAGATTAAAAATGGCGAATAAAACAGCAGTAGTCTTAGGGTCAACAGGATTGGTTGGAAATGAGCTTGTTAACTTATTAGTAGAAAGTTCACACTACACTAAGGTCAAAATAATAACCCGTCGCAAGTTATCAGGACAGGAAAGTGATAAGGTCGAGCAAGTTCTAATTCAAAACTTGGATGATTTAGAAAGCTTTTCAAGCCGGCTTTCAGGCGACGACTATTATTGCGCCATTGGTACCACCATAAAAAAGGCAGGTTCCAAAGAAGCTTTTTCCAAAGTGGATCACGATTATCCAATTAGCTTCGCCAAGGTAGCTTTGAGTCATCCTTCATTTAGTCAATATCTGATCGTAACAGCGGCTGGCTCTGATCCCAAATCCTCAATTTTTTACAACAAAGTAAAAGGACAAGTTGAGAAGGCATTGATGGAATTGAAACTCCCTTCTTTAAGCGTTTTTAGGCCTACACTCTTGCTCGGTGATCGTTCGGAATATCGTTTTGGAGAAGTGGTAATGACAGGCATAGTCAAAGTTTTTACTTTTTTTCTTTCTGAAAAAAGTAGTGCTGTGATCGCAATTCAAGCCGAAGCTGTTGCTAATGCGATGTTGAAAGTAGCAGCCACTGGGAAATCCGGAATCAATGCTTACAGCTCCAAAGAGATGGTCGGACTAGCACGGAAATAGGTTTTGATAGCGGTCATTCAACGGGTCAGTGAAGCTTCAGTAACTATCGAGGGTAAGATAAAGTCAGCTATTGGAGCGGGACTGCTTGTTTTGGTGGGGGTGGAAGATGCTGACGCGGCTGAAGATGTCTCTTGGCTGGCTAATAAAATTGTAAATCTTAGGATATTTTCAGACGAGGAAGGCAAAATGAATCATAGCCTTATTGACATAGCTGGAGAATTATTGGTAGTTAGCCAGTTCACTTTGCACGCATTGACCAAGAAGGGAAATAGACCTTCCTATATCAAAGCAGCTCGACCAGAAATAGCCATTCCCATTTATGAGTCTTTTTTGAATACACTGGAAGGATTAGGTCGTCCAGTTGGATCAGGAGAGTTCGGTGCAGACATGAAGGTCGCCTTGATCAATGATGGTCCCGTGACGATTATTGTTGATACTAAGAACAGGCAATAATCAGTCTCGGCTTTTGTCCTGCTCAGATTATTAATCAAGCTTCTTTATACTACCTTTGCAGACTTTTAAAAACGTATGAAGAACATTAGAAATTTCTGCATCATAGCTCATATTGATCATGGCAAGAGCACCTTGGCTGATCGATTAATCCAAGCGACAGAGACTGTAACTGCTCGAGAGATGCAGGCACAGCTTTTGGATGATATGGATTTGGAGCGCGAGCGCGGCATTACCATCAAGAGTCACGCGATCCAGATGTACTACAATTACAAAGGTGCTCCTCATACGTTGAACCTAATTGACACTCCTGGACACGTAGATTTTTCCTACGAAGTATCTCGATCAATCGCTGCTTGCGAAGGAGCATTGCTTATCGTAGATGCTGCCCAGGGTATAGAAGCACAAACTATTTCTAACCTTTATTTGGCTCTTGAGAATGATCTGGAAGTTATTCCAGTACTCAATAAGATTGATCTGCCTGGAGCCATGATAGAGGAGGTCTCTGATCAGATCATTGAGCTGATTGGCTGTACTAGGGAAGATATTATTTTAGCTAGCGCCAAAGAAGGATTGGGTATTACTGAAATCCTAGAAGCTATTGTTGAGCGAATTCCAGCTCCCGAAGGAGATGTAGATGAGCCACTACAGGCCATGATTTTTGATTCGGTCTATAATACTTACCGAGGCATTGAAGTATTCTTCAGAGTATTCAATGGTACACTTAAGAAAGGTGACCATGTGAAATTTGTGAATACAGGCAAAACATATGAAGCTGATGAGATTGGTGTATTAAGACTAGAGCACCTTCCAAAAAATGAAATTTCAGCTGGTAATGTTGGCTATCTCATTTCGGGAATTAAAGTAGCGAAGGAAGTAAAAGTAGGAGATACTATCACTCATGTGAGCCGACCTACACAAAAGCTCATCAAGGGTTTTGAAGATGTAAAGCCGATGGTTTTTGCCGGGATCTACCCAGTTGATACTACAGAATTTGAGGAATTAAGAGCTTCTATGGAGAAGCTTCAGCTTAATGATGCTGCCTTAGTTTGGGAACCAGAGACATCTGCTGCATTGGGATTTGGATTTCGATGCGGATTCTTGGGAATGCTTCATATGGAGATCGTGCAAGAGCGATTGGAACGTGAGTTTGATATGACTGTGATTACCACAGTGCCTTCCGTGAAATTCCATGCGCATAAATCTGATGGTACATTCCTTTCGGTGAGTGCCCCTTCAGAGTTGCCAGATCCGAGTTTTATTTCACATATAGAAGAGCCATATATCAGAGCTCAGATTATTACAAAAGGTGATTTCATTGGACCAGTGATAAGCCTTTGTATTGACAAAAGAGGCGAGATTAAGAATCAGGTCTACTTAACGAGTAATCGAGTAGAGCTCACTTTTGAATTGCCATTGGCAGAAATTGTATTTGATTTCTTTGATAAACTCAAAACGATTTCTCGCGGATATGCTTCACTTGACTATGAGCTTATTGGTTATAGACAGTCCAACATGGTAAAGTTGGATGTCATGCTTAACGGTGAACCTATAGACGCTTTATCCGCTATTGTTCATAGGGACAAAGCATACGATTGGGGTAAGCGTCTTTGCGAAAAATTAAAGGAATTGATCCCAAGACAGATGTTTGAAATAGCTGTTCAGGCATCTATTGGAACTAAGGTTATTGCCAGAGAGACAGTGAAGGCCATGCGTAAAAACGTATTGGCGAAATGTTACGGAGGTGATATTTCACGTAAGAGAAAGCTCCTTGAAAAGCAGAAGAAGGGTAAAAAGAGAATGCGTCAAGTAGGTAACGTTGAAATACCACAAGAGGCTTTTATGGCCGTTTTGAAACTTGATTAATACTAATTTAGATTCACCATGCCTATACTACTAGATGGTAAGAAGATTGCCAGTGATATAAAGCAAGAAATTTCGACGCGTGTGAGCGAGTTGAAAGCGAAAGATTTTAGAGCACCTAATTTGGCAATAATCATTGTAGGAGATGATGGCGCCAGCCATACCTATGTCAATGGAAAAATTGCCGCTTGCAAGTCTGTGGGTTTTGATTTCACATTGATGCATTTTGCAAGTACCATTTCAGAGGTCAAGTTGATCAAGCATGTTGAGAATCTAAATGCGGATGAAGATATAGATGGTTTTATTGTTCAATTACCTTTGCCGGAGCATATTTCTGTTGAAAAGATTACGGAGAGTGTCTTGCCTGTCAAAGATGTCGACGGATTTACCAATCAGAATTTCGGCAGCATAGTTTCTAAAAATCAATTGATCATGCCAGCTACTCCATTTGGAGTGGTGGAATTGCTGCGAAGATATAAAGTGGAAACCGAAGGTAAGCATTGTGTGATAGTAGGAGCAAGCCGCTTAGTAGGTGCTCCATTGGGAATGATGATGACAGAGGCTGGCCATGCGACAGTTACACTTTGTCATAAGTATACGGTGGACCTAGCTGCTCACACACGTCAGGCAGATATTTTGGTGGTGGCTGTAGGTAAGCCTGGTCTGATCACCTCAGACATGGTGAAAGATGGTGCTGTCGTAGTAGATGTTGGAACCACACGAATTGAAGACCCGAGTCGTAAGACTGGATTCAGATTTGTAGGAGATGTGGATTATGACGCTATCGCACCAAAGTGTTCCTATATCACACCTGTTCCAGGTGGTGTTGGCCCAATGACCATAGCTTCCTTATTGCTCAATACGCTTAAGGCTTATGAAGCCCAGCATTTCATCGATTGATTTGATAGAATCATTACCATTAATGGAAGCCTTCTATACCATCCAAGGTGAAGGCGCGCATTCTGGCAAGTCCGCATACTTCATCAGGCTAGGTGGTTGTGATGTTGGATGTGTTTGGTGCGATGTGAAAGATTCTTGGGATGCGGAAGCACATCCGAAAGTCGAAATAGATAATATTATATTGAATACCATAGCTTCTAAAGCACCGATGGTAGTTGTGACCGGAGGGGAGCCACTCATGTATGATCTTGGTGTGCTTACGCAAGCTTTGGCTCAAGCCAATCTGAAAAGACATATCGAAACAGCTGGCGTATATGCATTATCTGGTGAGTGGGAGTGGATTTGCTTTTCACCTAAGAAGTTCAAAAAACCACTTTCTGAATTTTACGAGAAGTCACACGAGCTCAAAATAGTCATATATAATAAGTCTGATTTTGCTTGGGCTGAGTCGCATGCAGAGCAATGTCACGATGGGATGGAGCTTTTTTTGCAAGCCGAATGGTCCAAAAAAGACCAAATTACTCCTTTGATCGTTGAATATGTCAAGAATAATCCCAAATGGAGAATTTCAGTTCAGACACACAAATACATGAATATCCCTTAAGTCTTTTGTCAAGACTGTTTTTAGGTATCTCCTTTCTTTTCATTTTTTCCTTGGCTATTGCGCAAGACACGAGTAAAAGAGCTGAGAAATTAACATTCAAGGCAAAAGAGGAGGAAAGCTACCGTGAGTTTGACAAAGCCAAGGAGTTGCTTCAAAAGGCAATCAAAGTTGATCCTACTTATATAAATGCCTATTTAAGGTTAGCGAGTATTTATAGATTATATCAAAGGTCTGATTCTGCTGCCATGGTTTATAATCAGATGGTAGATCATGTGGCACCTGAAAAAGTTGGTGAAGCGAACTGGGGAAGAATCGCAGTAACCAATTATCAAAATGGTGAATACGCAAGAGCAAAGTCTGCAATAGGTTTTACCACTAGACCTGATTCCTTTCTATTAAGGAGTATCGATTTCTCGCTGAGCGCCATTCAAAATTCCAAGGAGTTGGAAATAATCGAATTGCCACAGGCTATTAATAGTTATCAATTGCAATATTTCCCAGTGCTCACCGTAGATGAAAATACAATCATTTACACCAAACGAAATTCTGATCACCCATCTGCTGATGAGGACTTAGTCATCAGTTCCAAAATTAATGGAGAGTGGATTCCCTCACAGTCCATTTCCCAGGCGATTAATACACCATTCAACGAAGGAGCTTGCAGTATTTCTGCAGATGGCAATATTCTCATTTTTACTGCATGTGAAGGAAGGAAGGTTATTGGCAATTGTGACTTGTTTATAACTAAGCGCACAGGTGGCCGCTGGTCAGAACCTGAAAACCTAGGAGCGGTGATTAATTCTCCTTACTGGGATTCACAACCGTCATTGAGTGCAGATGGCAGGACTTTATACTTTTCATCTAATAGACCAGGTGGATTTGGTAAAAGGGATCTTTGGGTCTCAACCCGCTTTGGTGAAGATTGGTCTACACCACAAAATTTAGGGGACATTATTAATACGCCATTTGATGAGACCACACCTTTTATACATGCCAACAATGAGTTGCTTTTCTTTTCGTCTTCAGGATTGCCTGGTTTAGGTGGTTTTGACCTTTATTATACTGAGAAAGCTGATCAAGCTTGGACTATACCCAATAATCTGGGTTATCCCATAAATAGTCATGGAGATGAGATATCCCTTTTCATCAATGCTGCAGGCACCACGGGATATTTCGCAAGAGAACCTCAAAATGACCAAAATCGAAGTGAGACTAGAATTTCCCAGTTTCAAATACCTTTTGATTCTTTAGTTAGGAATAAAAGCAGTTATGTAACTGGGAAAGTTGTTGATGCTAAGAGTGGAAAGCCAATTGGTTGCACTATAGAAATGACTGAGCTCAATACTGATACAGAAAGCTACTTGACAAATTCGGATTCAATTACAGGAAGATATTTTTTAGTAGTCGCTTCTGCAAAGGAGTACGGAGTTTTTATTCAAAAGCCAGGCTACCTATTTAATGAACTGACATTCATGCCACAATCCACATCGTTATTAGAACCAGACACGATAGACATTCAATTGGACAAACTGGAGGTTGGAAAATCTACTACGATGCGAAACGTCTACTTTGAAAGTGATAAATCCACTTTAAATCCAAAATCTAAATTCGAATTGAATTCAGTGAGAGACTTTTTAATGAAAAATCAAGATTTGAGATTTGAAATTCAAGGTCACACGGATAGTGTCGGTCAAGAAAATTATAATCGAGCACTCTCAGAGGAACGGGCAAAAGCAGTTAAAGACTTTTTGGTTTTGAGTGGCATAAATCCGATTCAACTGGCGGTTAAGGGTTTTGGGAGCACAATGCCAATTGCCGAGAATAATTCCGAAGAGGGTCGTCAAGCCAACCGAAGAATAACATTTCAAGTAGTTTCTTCAAACTGAAATCTTAAGGTTGCGTTTTTTAACATTTTTTTTATTTTTTTTTCAAAATTAATATTAGAATAATAATCCAATTAAAGATGATTATTTCGCCATGCCCTCCTATCAGGGCGATTTTTATCCTTTTATAGTGTAAAAAAAGGCTTTCGCAATAAATAGATATGTTTTCTGCCAAACTTTAAACTTTTTCCGCTTTTTGTTGTTTGTGATCATTTTGTTATAGATTTAGTTGTTGAAACATAATGTTCAATTTTAAACAGTATAATATGAAGAGGATTCTACTACTCAGTTTCATGTTTTTTTTCGTCTGCGCTTTCAGTGCAATGGCGCAGAGAACAGTTTCTGGAAATGTCACCGACGATAGCGGTGAGACCGTTCCTGGAGTGAACGTGATTCTTAAAGGAACCACGACTGGTACCACCACAGATTTGGATGGTAACTATCGTTTGAGCGTTCCTGAAGATGGCGCGACGCTTGTTTACTCATTTATTGGTTTATCCACCAAAGAAATTGCGGTTGGAGCAAGATCAGTACTTGACGTTGGCATGGCGTCTGATGTGCAGCAGCTTACAGAAGTTGTTGTTACCGGATTTGGTATTGAAAGAGCACCTAATGAGGTGACTTACCAAACAGAGAAAATCGATTCTAAACTTTTGACTCAAGGACAGCAGCAGAATGTTGCTCAAGGTCTTGCAGGTAAAGTAGCGGGATTGCAGATTAACATTCAAGACAATGGCGTAAATCCACAGACTCAGATTCTATTAAGAGGTTTCAGATCAATATCTAATAACAACCAAGCAATGGTTGTGATAGATGGAGCTGTTGCATCTTTAGGAGCCTTTAATAACCTTAACCCTCAAGATATTGAGAGTATTGATGTTATAAAGGGAGCAAACGCTGGAGCACTTTATGGTTCGAGAGCAGCTAACGGAGCTGTAATTGTAACTACTAAAAAGGGTAGAAAAGGCAAAGGATTTACTGCAGGTATCAACACATCTTTGACTTTCGAGACAGTTGCTTACATGCCTGACTTCCAGAGCGAGAACGGTATTGGATGGGATGGAGCATACGACCCAATTGAAAACACCAACTGGGGTCCAAGATTCGATGGTGTTCAAAGACAGATCGGTCCAAACTTTCCTGAAGGCTATGTATTGGATGAGCAAATGACTGCTTATGCACCAATCCAGGACAATCTTCGTGATTTCTACGAAACTGGTCAGACATTCCAAAACACTGCTTATTTCTCGGGTGGTGACGAGACTGGTTCTTTCTACATGTCATTAGGTAATGTACAGACAGAAGGTATCGTTATGGATGACGAATACGAGCGTAACACTATAAGAGTGAATGCTTCTAAGAAACTAGGAAAGTTGAAGTTAGACTTGAGCTCAAGTTTCTTTACTGATAAAACCGACGTTGTTGGTGGGTCAATTGGTGATCAAGGAAGGCCACTTTACTGGTTTGTATTGAACACACCTGCGAATATTCCATTGAGCAGTTATAAAGATTGGGACAACATAGCTAGCTATGCACATTCTGATAACTATTATAATGCATACTATCAGAACCCATAT
>JBLIFO010000072.1:0-12382 GCA_047633875.1 Marinoscillum sp.
TCTCACCATTGGATATTGAGAACCGATATCGGAAGTTTCTTGATTTTACGGTTTGGTATTATGTGACTGATGGTTTTTGGAGATTTAGAAACTCTACCTATAAAACGGCTTTTAATAGGTCTGGACTATTAAATCATTTGGAAAGTGAATACACATCGACTAGCGTCACAGCCAATCACGAGGATATACCATACCTCGAGCGGGTGCAATTCCGTAATATCACTCTCTATGATAGCACTAGTTATGATCCTGATTTTTGGGATACGTACAACATCATTGAACCTGATCCTAAAATAGAACACCTATTTGAATCAGAGGCTCAACCCCCATTAAAGGATTCAGATCTCTCACCTAGGAGAAAGTTCTTCAATGCTTTAACTAAGCTCCAATTTAGATACGCTCTTGCTTTATCCCCTCTGGAAACTTCTTCCTCTTCCATTACTTACACAAATCCTTCTATGGATATTAGTAGCATATCGAGTCTTTCACGAACACTTTCTTGGGGGCTGATTTCATCAATTGAGTATGAATTAAAGAACCAACTTCATGTAGGCTTAGTGATCGAATCACCTCTATTGAATTTGGGTATTTCTTCATTTGATCTTCTTATCTCTAGAAGACTCAACTTAAACCCTAAAGGCCGACCTGTCAGATTATCTCTTGGGCTGAAAGTGGGACATGAAATACTAACAAATTCGCTTGGCAACTATCGTGCTAGTGGTACATATAGGGTGAAAGACAAAGAGTTTGATAGCGGCTCTACAGATGTGTGGTTGACTCAAAGAAACTTAAGACTTCAGCCGCAGATTCAATTAAGTGTGGAAAAAAGCTCCCGAATAAGTTTCATGGGCATTGTTGGCTATAATATTCCATTTTTTAAAGATGACGGTCTTACCTTTGTGGAGCGAGATCAATTTTTTCTTTGGCGTAAAAAGCAATTTCTCCAAAACGGGAATGAAGACCTCTTGATCACAAGACCAAATGGTCACCTATTAATTAGAGATTTAAACTTTAGTCTAGGACTTGTGTGGCGTTTGTGAAAGCCTTAATAATATCATCAACTGAATGTTCAAGGTTGCGTAATTTATTTCACTTTCAGAAAGTAGATATTAGATTTTGGATCTTAATTTCTATCCTATAAATAAACCTGCAAAAAAAACCCTCCAAAAGCTTCAAACTTCCAGAGGGTTCTTCTATCTACAGAATATCCAAAACGTTAACACCCTAACACATTAACACCTCGCAACCTAAATCGCCTCCTTCTCACTCAGCTCCTTCACGTTATCCTTCGGATTTCGGTCGATGAGCTTGTTGATAGGATCGATACCCGCTTTGGTTGGCTTGGCACCTACAGTCAAGACAAAGTCATTCTCTGCTTGAGAGATCTTATGCTTTTGTAAGTAGATCAGACTGTCTTTGCCATCGTTTCCTTCTGTGAATACACCTATGTCTATCCAGTCTTTCAGGATTTGCTCTTCTTCATTACCCAAACTATCAGCTTGATATTTGATCGTGTTGACTGAGAGATTCACTAGGTATTCATTATCTGAAATCTCCTCGTATTCCGCTTCAGTGGTTTTGTTTTCAAACAAAGTAATCGTCTCAAACATATCTGTGATGATATACTGAAGACTATCTGGTGTCACGGCACGATAGTAAGTGATCAAATCCTTAGAAGTAGGGTATGGAGCTTCCTTGAATGCAAAGTCTTGATTGAATCGTTTCAAAGCAGCATTTACACTGTCTTCACTGATATAATCTTGCAAAGCGAACATCACCAAAGAGCCTTTTCTATAATGAATATAGCCTTGACCTTCTACCTGATAAAGGGGTTGTTCCTTTTTCTGCTCGAATGTACGTCCCATGAGGTAGCTATTGAGTTCAAACTTCAAAAACTCCTTGATAATCTCAGGCTTGAATTTATGTTTCATTACCATCAGCGCAGAATATTGTGAAAGCGTCTCTGAAAGCATCGCATTTCCTTTCACTCCAGCTTCCGTTACCTGATGTCCCCACCACTGGTGGGCCACTTCGTGAGCAGTCACATAGAAAGGTAGGTCTACATTATTTGTCTTGATGTTTTGGATAAATCCAATGCCTTCAGAAAACGGAACCGTGTTAGCATATGACTGAGCAAAAGACTGATACCTAGGAAATTCCATAATCCTCAGCTGTGTAAACTGATAAGGGCTGAAGTTCTCAGAGTAGTAAGTCAAGGCTTCTTTCATCCCTGCCATCATGCGATCTAGGTTGTACTGATGACCTTTGTGATAGTAGATTTCCAAAGAAACTTCAGGAAGGGAATCCACGAGCGGCTGCCAAGTGTCTTCCATTACTTCATACTCCGCAGAGACGATCGAGTAGAAATTGACCATCGGTGTGTTCATCTTGTAGTGATAGTACGTCCTGTCGTCTTCAGTCCATTTTTTCTGAAGATACCCCGGCGCTATTGCGATTTGGTTCTCTGCTGTGCTGATGATCACTTCAAAGCTGATTTTATCAGCGTCATCTCCGAAGAGACTATTGGCAACTCCTCTTGGGTCGTCAGTTTCCATCATCCGCTCTTTCACCTCTAGGTCTTGCTCTTTTCTATCGTCATCACTTCCGATCTCAAACCCGTCATTGTAGCCAAGACTCGGGAAGTATCCTGAGTTGTTAAAGAATGTGCCATTATAGACCACATCATTGTTTGATCCACCCTCTTTGAAGCCCTCTGTGGTAAATGCCACATCAAAATTCATCTTGATCGAATCTCCCGGATATAGCGGCTGCTCCAAAGCGAAGATCGTATATCTGAAATCTGTGTAGGTTGTGTCTATCACATAAGCCGAAGCAAAATCGAGCTTGGTGGTGACATCCGTATTGGGTGATTCTTGGATGTGAATATTGGCTATAGTATCCTGCGTTTTGTTTTTCAAAATGTAATAACCTGAAGCTGTGAAATCTCTCGATTTCGGATAGATATCTACTTCCAGATAAGTATCAATGATTTTAGGTTGCGACATGAACTCATACTGCTTGAGTGTTCGCTCAAAAAGCGCCTGCTGCTCCTTTCGATCATCTGAGTTTTGGTATTCATTCAAGACATTGGTATTGTAATAAATGAAAACTCCACTTCCAGCAAATACAGCCAGTGCCAATACGATTGTCAAGACCGCTTGAGGGTTCAAGCGATTTTTTGATAATTTCATTCGAATAAAAAACTTAGAATCCATTCCCCTCACGGTAAAAAGGATCGCCACCGCGTACATGATCGCTGCAAGGCCAAACCAATAAAGATTGAACCAAGAGAAAGGCGTCACATAATGACCGAATTGGTTCATTTCAGAATATTGTCCCAAAGAAGCCCTTGCGAAGAAGAACATCCCATGTTCCACACCCAATTCATTGATCACAATCAGTGACATGTAGAAGACGAACATCAGTCCAAATCCGACAAATTTATGATTGACCAAAGCTTGAATAAACAGCCCTAGCACCAAATAAAGCACCATTACTGACAAGGTGTCCACGAAGAGATTGGTGAAATAGATATTCCACTCGATCACTGGATAACCTTTGATCAGCTGGATAGCTATACCCGTAAACATGAGTACTGACAGGATGAAGATACTCATCAGGACCATACCCAAAAACTTACTGGCAAGGCTTACATAGTTGGCATATGGAAGTGCGTCATAGATGAGATTCATTTTCACATCGCGCTCTTTCCATACGATCTCTCCGGTGTAGAATACCGTGATAATGATAAAGAAAAGGTTGAAAATGCCGATCATGCTCACGGCGCGGCTACTCGTCATATAGACTTCTATATCGTATCCTTCAGTCCCACCTACGAAAGCTATCACAAAGACAAAAGCTACTCCAGCTCCAGCTATGAAAAGAAAAGGACCTTGCTTTACAATCCATTTGAAATAGAACCAAGTCAAACTTCTGATCTGTACGAGCTGAGCGGACAAGCCGAAAAGCTGATTTACCACTGGAGTCTCTATGATATCATTAGCGATCTCCCGAACACTTTTTGTGGCGTTTTTCTTAGCCTTTCGACCAGCATTTCCTGCGAGTTGGAAGTTGAATTTGAAATAAACAAGTAGCAATGAAAAGATGCCTACGGCTAGCCAGATCAGTCTATTACCAAGGATATATCCTGAAAAGGGAATTAGCGTACTATTTTGCTCAGCTACTGTCCAATACTGCGTTGTGACTTCCAATGCTCCAAATCCAAAAGGATCAAGCATGGCTGCCATTGCTTGGTTGTCAAGTTGTGCAAGGAAAGAGCTAGCGACTAAGTAACCCATAAATAAGGTGATTCCTTGGGCATAGACTACCACCATTCTCTTGCCAAGTGAACCACCCATAAAGAAGATGGCGCTGAACACGAAAAGATTTGGCAGGATGAAAACTACGTAAGGGTTCCAAAAGCGGATGAAACTAAATTCCATTAATCGATCGGCATTGTCAAGCCAAGGCCAAGCGAATGCTTGTCCAAACATGGCACCAAGGACAATACCTGAGGTAATCACGAGTAGGGTCAGGAATGAGCCAATAAACTTACCACCTAGATAGCTCAACTTGCTCGTAGGTGTGGTGAAGATCATCGAATCTGTTTTGTGTTCAAAATCTCTAAGAACGGGAACACCCATCACTGCAGATGCGATGAAGATCCCAAAGATCATAATGGCAAGCATGATGCCTGATAGTACTATGGGCGCATTTTCCATTACTTTACCACCACTGCCACCAGCACGGACAATATCCGTACTAGTTGCTATGAATGACATAGCAAAAATGATGAGGAAGTAGATATAGGTGACTGGTCTGCTGAATCGATAATTCAGCTCAAATCTTATAAACTCTAGCATGTCGAAGTGGAATTTAGGTTAGACTGCAGCTTCAGCAGTTTGAGTTGATTCTTTGATCTTAGTGAAATAGACATCTTCCAGATCGGCAGTTTCTGCGGTGAATCCTTCAGGCTTTGTATCACTATATACGTGGATTTCTGGCTTACCAGAGATGAGTCTTTCAGAGATCACATTGTGATTGGCTTTGTACTGATCCAGTTCTTCTTTATCTATTGTCTTACTCCAGATCTTTCCTTCTATACTTTTGATAGAGGCTATTGGGTTGCCAGTGAGTAGCACTTCACCTTGATTAATGATGGCCATATTGGTGCAAAGCTCTTTCACGTCATCCACAATATGCGTGGAGAGAATCACCACAGTATTTTCACCAAGTTCGCTGAGGAGGTTTAGGAATCTATTTCTTTCAGCCGGATCAAGACCCGCAGTTGGCTCATCCACAATGATCAATTTTGGATCAGAAATAAGTGCTTGTGCGATACCGAAGCGTTGTTTCATCCCTCCAGAGTATCCACCAAGTCCTTTTTTTCTATGCTGCCAAAGGTTGGTTTTTTGCAAAAGCGCTTTGACTAGCATTTTACGCTCTTTGCTTTTTGTTATTCCTTTAAGTACAGCGATGTGGTCCAGCAGATCTTCCGCAGATACTTTTGGATAAACACCAAATTCTTGTGGCAAGTAACCAAGTATCCTGCGCACTTCTTCTTTTTGCGTGAGCACATCAAGATCACCAAGCGTGATTTTTCCAGAGTCTGCCTCTTGGAGCGTAGCGATGGTACGCATAAGTGATGATTTCCCTGCTCCATTCGGACCCAGCAGTCCAAACATCCCTACGGGGATTTCTAAATTCACGTCTTTAAGTGCCTGTACGCCGTTAGGGTAGGTCTTTGAAAGGTTCTTGATCGAAAGATTCATTGATAATTAAGTTGAGGTAAAGTATGTAGGTGTAAATCTGTGATTGAAAATTACACAGATCATCCGATTTAGCAAGTATAAAATAGTAGAGTCGATACAAATGCATGATCAACGGTAGGCTTTCTAGCTCAATTAAGAGCCTTCGCTGCTCAGTCTGTTGAAATCTTCCCATTTCAGATTTTCCTCATTAAACACCTGATCCGCTGGGTCTTTTTTGAGATCGTATAGATATTCTGGTTTTATTTCAGTCGGATTTTCTGTATCCAATTCTGACAGCTTTAAGAGCTGCTCTATGTAGAACTTTGAATTTTCATTGGCAGAAAATAGGTGTCGCTTTGTGATATTCAAGTTCACATCAATGTGATAGTACTCAGGATACCATGAATCTCCAATCATTTGATACCGCAGTTCTTTTCTCACAGTAGGATTTTCAATGGAAATCCCAAAAGAGAAGAGAATAGGTCTGATAACTACAGGAATAACTGCTTCCGCATCAAAAACTATAGAAGCAAATGCATCTGTACGCGTGTCAATATATATTTTCCCTTTACTGCGAAGGTGATCTACTGTGCCTTTTGATTCAAAATTGATAGCAAGTAGTTCTCTATTGCGAAAGGCCACCGGCGTACCAAAGGAGTATTTGAATTTTTTAAAATGGGCACTATCGAGAAAATCATCCAATTCATTGGTTAAATCCATTTCCAAAATATCATTGGGACCACTAAATGTTGCGGAGATGAATCCCTTGGAATCGTCCTCATATTCTTCTCCCTTCTTCTTTGCTTTCTTTCTTTTTTTAGCTTCTTTCTTATCTCGGTTTTCTTTCATAAACTGAAGTTCTGCTGGGTTTTCTGCCGTTTCGTAAAGCACAAGTTGGTATTGGTTGCTGGAAGTATCTGAGAAAGTGCGATGATAGGTTTTCCAAATTCCTTCAGTAAATGCGAGGTGTTGGCCATTTTCTTGAAAGTGTTCACGATAGAAGGAAGTAGATACAGCTGGTTTTTGTGAGATCACATTTTCCATGTTTTTAACTACTCTTTTGATATAATCTTCAGGGGAAAGCGGTCTTATTACCAATTCATCAAGTGTTAAAATGGAGGGAGCTAGAAATACTGCTAGCTCTTCTGAAGAATCGTATTCATTGAAAGCTATAGTCTTGGAGTGATACCCCATATAGCTCACTTGTATTGAACTTTCTTGTAGATGAACGGGAATTGTAAACTCAAAAATGCCATTTCTATTGGTTATTGTTCCGTAGCTAGAACCATCAAGACCTACAGTGGCAAATGGCAGAGTTTGGTTGGTTTCTTTGTCTCTCACAATACCACGTATGATTTGTGCGTTGAGTTGATGGATTGTTATAATAACTGCAATTACTAAGAAGATTTTTTTCATCGTTTGACGTTCAGTTTATTTCCATGTATGATGCAGCCTATGCCTTATCCGTTTCACTTCAAGGGTTAAATCTTCTAAAAATAATATAATTAGTGGTTGTTTGGACTGAAGAGATTGAACCTTTATTGAATGAAATTAGTAAAAAGATAAACTGTGTATTGAAATACACAGAAAAAACAGAAAAACGCCTGCATTAAAAAATATGTATTTTAAAAAATCATAGCTGTTAATGAAAAGAATGTAAATCTCAATTCACTTCATTGACATAAGATTAGCGTGCACGTAGCTTTGTAATAAATATTTAAATGTCCTCATAATGAAAAACTTCAAAACTTACCTCTTCTTAAACATCGCCATCATGGTGGTTGGTTTGACGCTTTGCTTCCTAGCTTCTTTCTGGTTGACGAATTATTTCCCTTTCGGAATGGTGTTGCTCACAGGATTGATAGGCGTAACGCTTACATTCTTGGGTGGATCGTTACTCGTCGACCTGAGAGAGATCAGAGAACTTACCCGTTCTTAAGAACTACTAGGGATTGCATCCTTCCAAAGTGCCGGACTTAATAGAAAGTTGGGCTCAGGATTGCGAAGTGCATTGAGTAGGCTAGCCTTGATTGTAGGGTTTTCTCTCTGCAAATCGATTAACAGATTTTTGACAAATTGTCTTTTCATGCCGTCTTGCGATCCACAAAGATTGCACGGTACTATTGGCCACTGATTCATATGGGCAAAAGCCGACATCCATTTTTCTTCTAGGGAATAAAGCGGCCTAATCACATTGATATTTTCCTTATCAGTCTTGTAATGTGGAGGCATGGAAGCCAGCTGACCAGAATAGAACGCGTTCATCAAAAACGTTTCGATCAGATCGTCCATATGATGACCAAGCGCTATTTTATTACAACCCATTTTCTTAGCCAAGTCATATAAAACGCCCCGTCTCAGGCGGCTACAGAGTGAGCAATACGTATTGCTTCCTTTGATTTTTTCAACCACTACGCTGTAAGTGTCTCTGAACTCAACGTGAAAGGGCACCTCCCATTTTTTGAACAATTCGGGGAGTATATGAGAAGGGAAGCCTGGCTGACCCTGATCGAGATTTACAGCAAGTATTTCAAAATTAATAGGAGCCTTGCGCTGGAATAGTCTTAAAAAATGGAGGAGGCAGAGACTGTCTTTTCCACCACTTACGGCGATCATCACTTTGTCACCTTCTTCTATCATATGGAAGTCGGCTATGGCCTTGCCTATTTCCTTGTTGATTTTGGAAGTTACTTTTTCTAGATCTTCGAGAGAAGTCTCAACCTGTTCATTCATGGTACAAATATCTCAGCAAAATATTTAGGATGAGCAGTGGTGAAAATATAATGTACAGATAGCAATTACTCTATTTAGGTCACTATGATATGAGTCATATTCCATTATTCTTCAATTGCATTTCCCATGGGGTCAGATAGAATGACTAATGCTTTTAGATTCTAATCTGATATTGGAGTATTACCATTTCACGGTGGTCAGTTTGCTTGATCATACCGCCGCTCTGGCGAAAAATGGGACGGTCTTGCACACTCAAGCTTAACTTGGACTTATGACTGTCGAGTAGATAGCTTAGGCCAAACTCATAAAGCGCCGCTTGTTCGTTGAGGGCGTCAAGTTGGGCTAATTCTAGCGTGAAAAATGTCTGTATCGCAAAAGGCTTCTCCTTTTTAGTGTTAAAGTATTTCATCAATGCTATCTGGCTCAGAAGGATATTTCCAGATCCAACAGATGGAAAACTATTGCCTGTACCATTGTAACTCACGTGATTGTCCGACCCATCAGCAGTATTGTTTGGCCCTATATTTCTTATGAAATCTGGACCCAGATCGTGATGAATAAGAGCTGTATAGTACGTAAGTGTCATTTTGTCAAAAGCAGGTCGCTCATAGAATATATCAAATGCGAAGGATCTTGCATCATGTATGGTAGTGTCACCTAAGCTAGAGATTGATGAAGTGGATCTGGTTTGATTGCTAAATCCAAAGCCTAGATTTAGCAATTGTTTTTTCCCATGATAAGTCCATGCGGAAAAGGGTGAAGCAAGTGATTCTTTGTCCAAGAATTGATATTTGAAATAGGCTGAAGTGTGCACAGCACTAGCGTCATTGATGAAATTTGCATTTGGGCCTAGTTTGGCTGTGCTATTTGCGTTGGGTCTAGCCAAAACCGCTCGGTAATCTAGCTTGCCAATAGTACCATGTGCGGCTAGGCCAAATCGCCTAAAGAAGTCATCTTGTATGTTGAGGAATGGAGCAGCAGAAAAATTAATATCTGTTCCCATGGCAGAGAATGTCGAAGGAGCAGCATATCTACTAAGTCCCGTCCATGCGTGTTTTCCAAAGACCAAAGAGATGTGATCACCGAGCTTCCAATCTATGTATGCATCTAGAAGCTTAGGTGCTTTGTCAGGATTGAGATTACTGAGATTATTGTTGCCTAGCTGAAAATGATAATTAATATTCTCATCTAAAGAACCCCTTACTCCAAATCGGTACCTCCTTATGGAAATATCTACTGCGTGATCTGAGGGCTCTCCACCAATTGTAGAACCTGGGTTTTGGTGATTGTATCTGGCCCAAAACTGAAACCCAGCATAGAGTTCAGGAGCAGACTTTTCCTGTGCTGTGGCTTGAAAGGAGAAGAGATAACATATGAGAATGAATAGATAACCAGTAGTGACTTTCATGAGCTTTCCCTTCAGTTAGGATTGTTTTCTCAGATATTCAAACAGCTTCTTTTGGTCAATTACAGGAGTGTATTCACGATAGTCTATGCCGTTTTTAAAAATGAATTTGGTGAGTAAGACTTTGATGATACGATGAAGTTCTTCCTTGTTCCATGGCTTCTCTACATAGTAGTCTAGGTCACCATTATTGATGGCTTCAATCGTATCTTGATGAGTAGCTAAACCTGTAAGAAGAATGGTGCAAGTAGATTTAAAGCGACTGTCACTTTTGATCTTTTTGAGCAAATCAACACCCGTATTTTTAGGCATAACTTGGTCTGTGATCACTATCGCTGTAAAGTCACCTTTAGCATCTATAGCTTCCATCATATCCCATGCCTCGGACATGGACTCACATTCTTCTATTCGAATTTTGCTTTCGAATTCTCCTAAGTCTTGTGTGACGGCATTCAATACCTCACGTTGATCGTCTACACAGATGATATTTAGCTTTTCCATGATTAATTGATAATTGGGAGTTTTACAATAAATGAAGTTGTACCTGATCCACTAGTGACCTCAATAGTGGCGTCATGTTCGGCAACTATTCGTTGTACTATTGACAATCCTAGTCCTAGTCCAAAATTCAATCCTGCCACTTTTGTAGTGAAACTAGGTTCAAAAATTCTTGAAATGATATTCTGTGGAATACCAGGGCCATTGTCAATGATGGCAATGGTGATATTCTTTTGATCGAATGAAGAAGTGATGGTGAGCTTTGGCTCAACTATACTGCCTTGGAGCATACTCTCTATGCCATTTTTCACCAGGTTGATCCAGACTTGTACGAGTTGGCCAAAACACGCTGAGGTTGCCGGAAGTTTGCTATCTAGTTGCATGACTGTCTCAACTCTTTTTGTCAGATTGGTTAGGATCACCAAAGCTTCATTAATAGTCTCATTGATATCTACGTGCTTTGACCATTGATGCTCCGCCATTCCAAGTTGCTTCATCGACTTCACTACATGTGTAGCATGCCTGGCAGCTATTTGCATGTCATGTATGCCACATCCTACCTCCCAGTGGTCAAATAATTGATCGGCTGACAATCCGTCTTTCTTGATAGCTTTTTCCAATTGCTCAAGAGTAAGACCGATTTTGCTAAGTCTTCGACTTTGTGCACTTGTTAGCTGGGATATTTTAGATTCTAACCTTTCTCGGAGTAGACGAGCATCCTGCGAGGAGGTACTCTGTCCATTTAATAGGCCTAGCTTGAAAGACGCTACCAGCGTGGTGCTTTTATTTTTTTTAACTGTATCCTCGATAAAATTCTTTAGACGATCTAAGCCTCCATCTAGCACACTCACTGAGTTGTTTAACTCATGCGCCAGACCAGCGGCCATTTGACCCAGTGTTGCCATTTTTTCTGCTTTAAGGAGCCTCTGGCTGTCTTTGTGTTTTTCTTTTGCCATTTTCTTGGCAAAGATTTGGCGAGTGAATATCTCGTTGACTATCACGCGGAAGAGAAAGGGATTAAGCCTTTTCAGTTCTTCTTCTGTATGCTCTTCTATTGCTTTATCATAATAGCGTACTTCTGTATCTTCTCCTGCCACTACGCGGGAGTATGTGGTGTGATCATCTGAAAAATAGCTGTATACCCCGATGAAGTCATTGTCTGTCTCTTCGAAAATTGGATAATTTTCCAGTACTGCATCTTTTAGATATCCAAAGACTTTACCTTTTATCACCAAATAGAGTCGTGTATTCCGCTGACCATAGTCAAGCAGGATTTCACCTTTTTTCAGATTGATCTTTTTGGAATCATCCGAAAAAAGGCTGTCTTTGATCCACTGAAAATTTATCTGATTTTTCATAGTGGTTACTTAAAAGAATCCGATCACATTGAGCAAATACATCATGGCGTAATTGAGTAATAGCCCAATGATCGCTATCAAGACACCTGGCTTAGCCATGTGTTTGGTTTCTATGTTTCCAGTGGCAAATGCAAGCGCGTTCGGAGGTGTACTGATAGGTAGTGCCATGCCCATGGAGCAAGAAAATGTTGCAGCGAGTATGAGCATTTGATTACCACCAAAAGCGTCTAAACTAGAAAGTGATACGCCGAGTGCTGCCACTAATGGGAGTAGCAAGTTTGCAGTAGCTGTGTGTGACATGAAGTTAGCCATGAGTACAGCTATCACTGTAGTGAGAAGTACGATGAGTATCGGCGAAAACTCTTGAAAAGGGATCACATCAATCAGGTGTTGAGCAAGTCCAGTGGCCTCAAGCCCCAGTCCCAGCGCAATTCCTCCAGATACTAACCAAAGCACATCCCAGCTGATGTTTTTAAGGTCACTTTTATTAATAATGTCTAATGCTGAAAATACTACTACTGGCAACATCGCTACGATATATGCATTCATTCCATGAAGAAAATCAGTGAGCCAAAGCAGTATAGTCAGGGCGAAAGTGATATACACAATGATGGCTTTTCGGGTCTTTAGCCATGTGC
>JBLIFO010000073.1:0-12221 GCA_047633875.1 Marinoscillum sp.
TAACTGATAATAAAGCGCACCGCCTTGATAAACAAGTAATGGTCTCCTAAACGGACGCGCATCAAAAGAAAAAGCATAGAGAAAATTTCGCTTTGCGTTCGTTCTGCCTAATTCAAGACCTATATTTACATCATCAGCATTGAAGCTTGAGCGAACTGTGTATACAAAGGCTGGTTTTGGTCCGAAAATCTCATTGTATCTATCTTCAATCACAACTTCCTGAGCTTTGGCAGCAAGCACTAAGAAAAAAAAGATAAGTAAAGTAAAAAACCTCATGGGTTTACAATTTAGGAGTTTTAGGGTCAGGCCAAGAGCAAATTTCGCACCAATGAAGCTTGTTTAAAAAAGACCATTATATCTATTGATAACACATTTGAATTTCCCAGAATTACAACCTATTTTTTTGTTTAGCAAACTCCCTACAATCAAACTTTGTCTTCGGACCTTAGCCATATTTCTATGCTTATCGAGTCATGGTCAATACTCTTTAGAGAAATTCGACATTAGCGCTCCTGAGACCTGGTATGATAATAGTCTTGGAAGAGATCAATCTGGTCTATTAATCGGTGAATACGAAGAAATTGAGCGAGTTTCTAAGAACACACATCAATTCTTCGGGGATGGGTATTGGAACTCCTCAAAGATCTCTTTTCGAGGACAAGATTATGATAGCGCATTTATACTATACGATATCTCAAAAGATATACTACTGCTCCGCCACCCATCCAATCTGAAATTTCAAAATAGTGCAATTCGTCCAATACAAGAAGACATCAGCTGGTTCATCATTAATGAGCATTTTTTTAAATACTATACCAATGCCATTACCGATAGACCTTCGGGATTTTATGATGAAATGTATAATGGCGAAGCTGTCAAACTACTTGGCAAAAGATTAAAAGTACTAAAAATAGAAGCTGAGGCTAATTATGATGAAGTAGATAAATTCTATCTGGTCTCAAATGGAGAGATGAAAAGAGTCTATCGCAAGCGTTCATTCTACCACCTTTTTCCTAAGCATAAGAGTGCTATTTCAAAATACATCAAACAAAACAATCTAACTATATCAGTAAAGAATGAAGCTAGTCTTATAAGACTGACTGGGTTTTGCGATGAGCTACTCACTAAAAACTCAAGCGCTCAATGAGAAAATTAATCTTCTTGCTGAGCATCATTTTGGCACTAAGCAGTACTGCTCAAAGTCAGGAAGTACGAATCTCAGAAGACTTTCAGAATCTGCCATTGATTGAGTTTTTCGACAAAATAGAAAGCGACCATTCTATCAGTTTTTTCTACCAAAAAGAATGGGTAGATAGCCTTTTAGTCAATCAAGTCTTTGATAACACAGCAATCACTGTAGCACTTTCGGAGATTTTCAAAAACACTAAACTGAGCTGCTACCTAATCGAAGATCGAGTCATCATTCTAAACAATGTGGTCATCATAGACCAGCCCAGAATCATGGATTCTCAAATGCAAAGCGGAACAGATAGCCCTGAGGCTGTCATCCCCCAAGGACTGATCTTCTCAAGAGAATATTTAGGAAAAACCGACGATTCGGCTGATTTGGAAAACTATGTAACAGAAATTGGTAATAGAAATGAACTTGCGAAATCAGGTATATCAACCATTGCAGGCTATATCAAAGATCGAGAAACAGGAGATCCAATTACTGGAGCACTGATCTATTCAGAAACGCCATTTATAGGCGTTACTTCCGATCAGGATGGATTTTATGCCATCAACTTGCCCAATGGTAAACACCGTCTATTTATTCAATATGTAGGTATGAAAACCTCGCATAGAAATGTGGTGGTTTTCTCCAATGGCAAACTTGATGTGAACATGGAAATTGACATTATCGCGCTCAATGAAGTGACTATTGTTTCTGATAGAGACCAAAATATCAAGAATCCTCAGATGGGAGTGAGCAGGATCAACATCGAAGATGTTAAGACGGTACCGATCGTTCTTGGGGAAAATGATATCATGAAAGTAGCCACCACTCAAGCGGGTGTTCAAACGGTAGGCGAAGGGGCAGCAGGCTTCAATGTACGTGGAGGTAAGGCGGATCAAAACCTTATTTTGATTAACGATGCGCCTGTTTACAATGCTTCACATTTTTTCGGTTTCTTCTCGGTATTCAACTCTGATGCTATAGAAAGTATGGAGCTTTTCAAAAGTGGTATGCCAGCAAAGCATGGCGGTCGCCTAGCTTCCGTCTTTGACATAAAGTCGAAAAAAGCCAATACCGAAGAATATCATGGAAGTGGTGGTATCAGTCCCATTACCGCAAGACTCACTCTAGAAGTTCCTCTCATCAAAGAAACAACAGGCCTACTGGTAGGCTATCGCTCGACCTACTCTAATTGGGTGCTTGCCAATGTGGACAATGCCCGATTTAAGGACAACCGTGTTTCTTTTTTTGATCTCATCACTCGGATAGACCACAAGATCGATGACCGAAATGATTTGACATTTTCAACTTATCTCAGCAAAGACAAATTCAGATTATCGTCCGATACTTTATTCTCCTTTTCAAACTTTTCTTTCGTGAACTTCAATGGTTCTCTCAAATGGAATCATAAAGTATCCAATCAGATAAACACCACTATCAGCGCTATTCATAGCCGGTACAGTTATGAACTGCTTTATGATGAATCTATCCCAAATGCCTTCAGCCAAGATTTTGGACTTGCTGAGTCTACAATCAAAGCTGGTCTTGAATATTTCCCTACGGAAAACCAAAAAATAGAATTCGGCGTAAGTACGAAACACTACAATATTAATCCTGGCAGAAAAGAACCTTTAAGCGGAGAATCCATCATTGCGCCAGAGATTTTGACTGAAGAAAAAGGACTTGAAAGTGCCTTGTATCTCTCTGATCAATATGAATGGGAAAAACTCCTTATATCAGTTGGTGTGCGATATGTAGTCTTCAATTCATTCGGACCAAATAAGCTCTATTATTACGAAAATGGACTTCCGAAAAACAATAGTACCATCGTAGATTCCGCCAATTTTGGCAAAGGAGAGATCATCAAAACCTATCATGCTCCTGAGTGGAGATTTTCTGGAAGATACTCACTAGGCAAGGTCAGCTCGTTGAAAATGGGAATCAGCAGAACCCGACAGTACATTCATACCATGAGCAACTCCGCGTCGCTTTCCCCAACTGATACTTGGAGGCTATCAAGTCAACACCTAAAACCACAAACTTCAGATGAAGTGTCGTTAGGTTACTACCAGAATTTTGCACGAAACACGTTGGAATTGTCCATAGAGACTTATTACAAGCGCATTCAAAACCTTGTAGATTTCAAATCTGCCGCCACTTTTCTACTGAATGAAAATATAGAACGAGCCATCTTGCAAGGCCCAGGAAAATCTTATGGTATAGAGTTTTCTCTCAATAAAACAGGCCGTCTGAATGGCTGGATCAACTATGCCTACGCACGTACATTTATCAAATTGGACGGAAATTCTCAGGAGGAAATAGTGAACGGCGGAAAGTTTTTTCCAACCAACTATGACAAGCCACACACTTTCAACTTAGTTGCAAACTATAAACTCACAAGGCGATTGAGCTTCTCTTCAAACATCACTTACAATACAGGCAGACCTGTCACGATACCTGTGGCTGCTTTTGATTTTAAAGGCTCTCAAAATATCCTCTTCTCAGATAGAAATGAATTTCGAATACCAGACTATTTCCGAATAGATTTTGGTGTAAACCTTGAAGGAAACCATAAAATTCAAAAACTAAGCCACTCCTTTTGGTCACTCTCTTTTTACAATCTGACAGGTAGAGACAACCCATTCTCAGTCTTTTTTGATGTAAAGGATAGTGAGATTAGAGGCTCACAGTTAATCGTATTTGGCAATGTCATTCCTACACTTTCTTACAACTTTAAGTTTTGAAAAATATCAATAAGACATATAGCCCAATACTCGCACTGGTGCTATTGCTCGCCTGTGTAAAGCCCTACGACTTTGATCCTCAGCGTTTCGATAGGGTACTAGTGATAGATGCGGCCTTATATGATAGTGAAGGACCTTATACCATATCGATCGCTTATACTTACCCGCTAGATACATTACTGAACGATCGTGTAACTGACGCGGCAGTTTGGGTAAAAGTAAATGGTGCAAATCGTGTTGATTTTTCAGAAGAAAGTCCAGGAATCTATACCAGCCCAAATGCTTTTCAAGGTGTCACTCAAACCACTTATCAGCTTTTTATAGAGCTCTCAGATGGGAAAACTTTTGAGTCAACACCTGAGCTATTGCTTGCTTCGCCTGAGATCGATACGATATATGGTAAATATCTGGAAAGACCTGATGTGGACAATTTAGAAACTGTTGGTGGTATCCAGTTTTTTATAGATTCCAAAGCAAGTAATGGCAGTTCGAAATATTACAGATATGAATGGGAAGAAGGCTATAAAATCGAGGTGCCATATCCTGCAGCTTATGAGTTGAAGTACACAGAAAAAGATACCACTGTAGTGGTAATAGATAGCCTGAAAAGTCCCTGTTATCTCGAAAATCAATCAAAGGGCATTTTCATAGGTAGCACTATTGGTACTACGGAAGAGCGAGTGATCGAGTACCCCATTCGCTATATCAGTGATGAAATGCAGGAGCTTCGTACGCGCTATTCCATACTGGTGAAGCAATATGCCATCAGTGAAGCGGCCTATTTTTTTTATAAAGAATTGAAAGAAAACAACGAATCAGGAGGCTCACTTTTCGATCAGCAGCCAGGAACTGTGTTTGGGAATATTAAAAGCAGTGGAGATACTGATGAACCTGTGCTTGGATTTTTTGAAGTCTCGGGTGTTTCGGAAAAAAGAAGTTTTTTCTCACAATCAGATATGGATGAACGATTCAACAAACCAGCATTTCGTTTTAGCTGCTATTTCTATGATGAAATAAGAACCGTCCAAGACAGTGCCTTTTATTACTTGAATATTTATCAAGGAAGCAACATTACAGACTATTCTATAATGACTGGAGAATTGACTATCCAAAGTCAAGCTTGTACGGATTGCTCCTATTATGCGGAGCTCACACCACCAGATTATTGGGTAAATTAAATGAAAAGGCTACTTTCCATATCGCTTATTTTATTGGTGCTATCCAGTGCTTATTCGCAGCAAAATCTGCCGCAAGAAGAGGTGTTTCTTCAAGTGAATAGTAACTTTCTTTTAGTTGGTGAGATGCTTTATTTCTCAGCTTTCGCAAATGCTGTAGCAACTGGTGATCCAAGCGATCTGAGTAGTATTCTTTATGTGGAGCTTATAGGGAAGAATGATAAAATAATCTTCCAGCAAAAAATAGCCTTGTCAGAGGGAAGAGGAAACGGGTCCTATTTTTTGTCCTCACTGATCCCAACTGGTACTTATCAGGTCGTTGCCTATACTAGATGGATGAAAAACTTTGGAAACTACTTCCAATCTAAAATTCAAATAATCAATCCATTTGAATCCTATGAAACACCAACTGTCGAAGAAGGTCTGTCTATCAATTGGTATCCAGAAAGTGGCATCATACGTAGTGAAGTAGAAAATCTCTTGGTATTCAAAGCTGAAAGCGGCGGAAAACCCTTCACCACAAAAGGTAGACTGGTAGATGATCTTGGAAATAAAATAAGCGATTTACAAACCAACGTCGAAGGACTTGGACGTGTTCTTTTCAAACCTAAGAATGATCGAAAATATCAAGCCATCTTAGAAAATACCGATGGCAACTTTACCTTTCATGAGCTACCTGAGATTCAGGAGGAAGGTGCTTTGATTCAGGTAAGGAAAACTAGCAAGCACATTACAATTCAGTCTTTATATACTGGCGCAGAAGATGCGGTACTTCGTATTACTGATGGTTACGCCATTCTCAAAGAATGGAATATGGCATCAGGAGAGGTGGTATTTCTGGAAACTTCGGCATTAGAAAAAACTGGCCTTCAGGCCACTTTGGGCATCAATGGAAAGTTAGTAGCGCAGCGTAATCTCTATCCTTCGAATCCTGAGGAAGTCAACCCGAAAGATGCCTTGCCAACTTATGGTTCACGAACACTCGTAGAATTGCCATTGAATATTCCAGTCGGATCAAATATCTCTGTCTCGGTTTTCAAATCTGAAAATGAAAATTTAGGAGCTGCTACCTTTTCTAAGTTCAGACAATTCACCAATAGCTGGGAACTAAATGATTACCAAACATGGGAATCCCTTGATAGCCGCATCATAACTGAAAAATGGAAGTATCCAATACTAGAGCAACCAATTTCGGATGTCACTTATCTTCCAGAGCTGCGTGGAGAATTATTAAAAGGACAGATAGTTCCGCCAGATGCTGTTTTGGAAAACTCACTGGTGATATTCTCTATAAGTGGAGCACAATACCAAGTCAATTCAGGGAATGTGGATGAAGATGGTACTTTTCTTATACAGCATCCAGCACTCTATGGAAATCACACGGGCTACTTGGCCGCCAAAGATGTGGGTGAATCCGCTCGTTTTGTAGAAGAAAGTCCCTTCTTGACGGACTACCCTCCATTTGAATATGAGGAGATCATAATAGATTCTGCACGACTCGCCAGTATTGTCAAAAGGAGCCTTCTCGTGCAGATAGAGAATGCATATTTCCGTCCTAGCGATTCTACTTTTACCACCCTGCCCCTGTCTCAGTTTGGGCCTTACCGCGCCTTCTACAAGCTTGATGATTTCAACAGGTTCCCACGGATGTATGAGCATTTTATAGAGTTCATCCCTGAAGTATTGGCTCGCGAAAACAAACAAGGAATGCGTTTGAAGCCATTGATGCTTTATCCATTTGCTGAGAAATATGACCCGCTAATCTTGCTCGATGGTGTGCCTGTTTCAGAAGAGGAAATTCTCAACTACAGCCCATTCAAAGTGGAGAGCATAGGCGTGATCAACAATCGTATTTTTCTTGGTCCACTCATCGCAGATGGTCTCGTATCATTTCATAGTTTCGACAATAATCTGCTCGGGTTTACCACCAATTCATCTACAAAGAAGATCGATTATCAAGGGCTTTCAGAAGCCACTCCATTCGCTGCTCCTGATTACTCAAGCAGTAAACTGGATAGACTGCCCGACTATAGGCATCAGTTATTGTGGAATCCAAACATGAAGATTACTTCAGAGAACCAGGTAATATCATTTTTCACAAGTGATACCAAAGGGAAATTTGTCATGCAAATAGATGGTTTCTCAGATGGCAAGCCTATCCATCTCATTCAGGAATTTATCGTCGACTAATCACTCCGTGGATTCGACGAAGTATAAACTGTTTAGCTAAGACTTACGTTAACTTTGCCTTATGGCAAAAAAGGACATACGAAAGCAAAGTCTAGAACAGCTGAAAGCATACTTCACAGAAAATGGCGAAAAAGCCTTTCGGGCGATGCAAGTCTGGGAATGGCTTTGGCAGAAATCTGCAAAGACTTTTGACGAAATGTCCAACCTATCCAAAGCGCTCAGAGATCGTCTTTCTGAGGATTTTGAGATCCTTCCGATCACCATCGATACCTCTCAAAAATCAAATGATGGCACCATTAAATCCGCATTTAAATTATTTGATGGGGAAATCATAGAAGGTGTTTTGATCCCAGCTGATGATCGAATGACGGCTTGCGTTTCTTCTCAGGTTGGCTGCTCACTTACATGTAAGTTTTGTGCCACTGGCTATATGGATCGCAAGCGAAATCTTGATCCAGCGGAGATTTACGATCAAGTAGTCGCCATAGACGCTCAAGCCAAAAAAGCCTTCAATCTGCCGCTTTCCAATATCGTATACATGGGTATGGGTGAGCCATTACTCAATTACGCCAATGTACTTGCCAGCATAGATAGAATCACGTCCGAAGATGGCCTGAACATGTCGCCAAAGCGTATAACAGTATCTACCGCTGGAATAGCCAAGATGATCAAAAAACTGGCTGATGACGATGTGAAATTTAATTTGGCTCTGTCACTACATGCTGCAGATGATATGAAACGCAATCAGATCATGCCTATCAATGAAAGTAACACTTTGGAAGCTTTGAAAGAGGCTTTGATCTATTTCTATGAGAAGACGCAAAACAAAATCACGTTCGAATACATCCTCTTTTACAACTTCAACGATACACTCGAGGATGCCGAAAACCTCCTAAAGTTTTGCAAGCAGATACCCTCTAAAATCAACATCATAGAGTACAACCCTATTGCCGAAGCAAGCTTTAAAAACACAGAAGAAGATCGATTGGAGAAATTTGCGAACTATCTCAAGAGAAACAAAGTGACTGTCAATGTCCGCCGAAGCAGAGGTAAAGACATAGATGCTGCTTGTGGCCAATTAGCTAATAAAAATAAGAGTGTGGCTTGATCATTCCTCCCCTTCCCAAAAGAAGAGAAAGAAAATAATAAGGTATCCAATTGCGAAAATTGCGAAAGCGTATGGTATAGAGGCTATAATTAAAGCAGTCATTGCTGTCCATCTCCCTTTCTTATTGATAGTATTCCTATACTGTTTTAATGATCGGAAGCCAAATATCACGCTCGCACTATAAGCTAAAATTCCAATTAATGGGACCGCAAGTAACAAGCCAGCAGTCGGTGGCAATAATAACAACGATATAATTCCAGATCGTTTAGCCTTGCGATGCTGCTCATCAAATCTATCCGGAACATATTCTGTTAACTTAGATGTATCACTTGATAGTATAGAATACCCTTCCTCAAATGGTGCCATATTCTCCATTTGCTCATGAAGTTCGTCTAGCCGCTGGTTCAATCGTTCATTGGACTGAAATGTCCTTTTTGAAGGCTGATAATGCGACGCAAAGAATGGTAGTTCCACTTGCAAATCGCCTGGCCCAATTGTCATAACCGTAGGAACATTTACTTTCTTAGTCTGGCCCTCCAACAAACCAACAATGGTAATTTGCGATGTTTTAGCATTCGGCTTTGAAAGCTTCCTTGAGAGTTTTTCATGCTTTTGTTGCAGGCCCGTAAGTTGGATACAAGCATTTTTTGGTGTGCTGCATTGGGCTAATGCCAATCCCAGCATCATGAAAATCATCAATCGGGTAATTCGAAAGGTTAATTGAAACATGACGGTTTTGATTGTTACCGAATATAAAAAGAAATTCTTTTCGGCTATTATCCTTTTCGTGTCGTCACTCAAGATCGCTGTTGTAACCCTCCTTTGTGAAGGCCTTAATTTATTACTCACCAGCCGCTACCTCCCCAAAAAAAGACTATTACTATTAACAACAAGAAAAGAAGAGCGGCTAAAAATATGCCTGCTATTGTCAAAGAAGCTATTGCTAAGCCTCGACCCTTTTTATCTAAACTCTTTTTATAGAGCTTGAGCGATCGAAAAGCCAATACTACACTTGCAATATATGCCAATATTCCAATCGCTGGAATAAAAGTAAGTAACACAAAAGCTAATGATAGCCCAGCGTTTTTCTTTGCCTTTCGGTGCTGCTCGTTGAATTGATTAGGAATATAAACTGGGTTCTTGGATGTATCTACGGTGAGTATAGTATCCAGCGCTAACAAAGGACGCATCTCGTCCATGAGTAACTGCAGCTTTTCTATTCGCTTAGTTAATTTCTCATTTCCAAGGCTAGCTGATGCAAAACCTTGATCATTCACAGCGTAAACTGGTAACCCCTCCTCATTACCGCCAAGAGCAGCATGGTCAATCCGTTGATTGGCTAAACCATTATAATCCTCCTCAAACAGGCTCGAAAGATCAAATTTCGCATCTTTTGAATTTGCTTTAGAAAGCCTTTTTGGAAGTTTTTCATACTTCTGATCCAAATTCGTCAATTGCAAGCATGCATTTTTAGGAGCACTACACTGTGCCAAAAGGCTAATAATAAATAAGCCTATAAGTGATTTCCACATATGAGAAGCAGGGTTAAGTGGGGTTAAGATACAGACACATCAAATCTGAAAAAAGAACTGAGAACAGTTAGAACATATTAAAGTTATACACTTATGAAAATTGCCTTACTCCTTGCCTTTGCGTTCGCGGCATTCAATACTGGCTTAATATGGATTGTTCAGGTGGTTCATTATCCGGGATTTCTCAGAATTGGCGAGGCTGGTTATGAGGCCTACCAATATTTCCATATGCGGAGCATTACTTTGGTAGTTGGGCCGAGCATGTTTCTGGAGTTGGTCAGCTCAATTGCAGTTTTACTCTTTTTGCGAGACTTACCTTGGTCAAGCGCCTATTGGGTAAGTATTGGATTATTGGTCCTTATTTGGGTCAATACAGCTTTTTTCGCAGCGCCCACTCATGGTAAATTATTAGCAGGATTTGACGTTACACTCATTCACAGTCTCATCAATATCAACTGGTGGCGCACGGTAGCTTGGACACTCCGAATGGTTATCATCGGAGCGATTCTATACAAAACGTAATCTTCTATTTAAATTATTTGCTCGCGTTGAAGAGCTTCTGCTTCTCGTCTTTCGATAAGCTGTCGTATCCAGATTGAGAGATTTTATCCAGTATCGCATCGATCTCCTCTTGTTCTGTTTTCGTACTGGAAGATCTTTTTGTAGTAGTTTTTTCAGCTTTGCGATGGGTCACTTTGATTTTTGGTGAAGCCACGAAAAAGCTTTTTACCCAATCGATAAAAGAAATGACCCACGCTCCTAGATCATTTCCACTTTTCAGCTGTGAGATGTAAAGCCACCCTGCAAGTGCACCTCCAAGATGCGCAATATTGCCGCCTGCATTTCCCCCAGTGCTCCCTAGGAAAGAAAGTACCACATAGAATCCAGCAATGTATTTGATACGAACTGGCCCAAAAAACATAAGGTACATGGTGTAATTGGGCATGAAAACAGCAGCACCAACAACCGTGGCATAGACCGCCGCAGAGGCTCCCACCATACCGCTCACGCTTGTAATCTGATCTTGATAATAAGGTACGAAATTGTAAACCAGCAAATACGCGATACCGCCTGCCAATGCGCCCAATACATAAAGTGAAATCACTTTATTATTACCCAAAAACTCCAATATCAACTTGCTGAACCAGAAGAAGATCAACATGTTAAAAAGGATGTGAAGGATGCCATTCAGGCTATGTGCAAAAGCATAAGTAATAATAGTCCAAGGACGTGTAAGGAATTCACCAAATGATGGGGGAATCGAAAATTGATTGTAGGGAACACTGAAAAGCCACTCCAAACCCGAAAGATTACTAACTACCATCAGCACACCCAGCACGAGAAAAACCACCACATTGATGATGATCAACTGTGCCGGCGCATTATTTGGTTTGCCCCAGGCGTTCTTAAAATCTTCAAAAAAACTATTGTTCATAATTAATAAAACCTTCCGGTATCTTTTTTCCAGTAATTCAACAATAGAAACGCGATCAACATACCCCCAAGGTGGGCAAGGTGAGCAATATTGTCCCCTGGCGTCCTGCTAAATTCGGAATAAACTTCATAGGCTGCATAAAACATAACCAAATATTTGGCCTTGACGGGTATAGGAGGAAACAATAGAAATAGCTCTGTGTTTGGAAACATCATTCCAAAAGCCATAAGAATTCCAAAAATTGCTCCTGATGCACCTACCATAGGAATGTTCGTGGTAGTATTGAACATCTGTTTTACAATTGCGATAGACTCCTGACGATACTCAATACTTGTAGGGTTATCATAATAGCTATCTGAAAATTCCGCCAAGGTGCCCACATTGAAATACGGCGATTTATGTTCCACAACGAATAAGCTAAATCGGTCTGGATTCGGATCTTCCAAATACGCTTCAGTGTCCTGCTTTAAACTATAATTCTCCACATAATTTGCGATACCATAAAGCACTCCAGCACCAATACCACAGATCAGATAAAAGGTAAGAAAACGCTTGCCGCCCCATACCTGCTCCAGCATTGGCCCGAAAATAAAGACCGCAAACATATTGCTGAGCAAGTGACCAAAGCCACCATGAATCCACATATAAGTAGCAAACTGATAAGCTGCAAAGTCCTCGGCGAATACCACCCTGAGACCAAATATCTTTTCAAGAGGAAGTGATAAAATGGCCTGAATTGCAAATATCACGATATTGGCTATCAGGATATTTTTGGCCATAGGTGTGAGTCTCATCATGAACTAAACCAGCTTTTAATTTTTTCTAAACTAATTAATTTATAGGTTGGGTTGCCGTCAGGC
>JBLIFO010000074.1:0-12205 GCA_047633875.1 Marinoscillum sp.
TATATGAGAAAATTTGGCATCTCTCGTGTTACTTTCAGAGAAATGGCCAATGCAGGAAAAATTCCTGGTGTTACGAAAGCGAGTTGGTAATCTTTATTTCCTTAAAGCTTAAGTTATTAAAATATATTAATTAATTTTGCACCCCGTTTGGAGGTATTTAATTGAAAAGACAATGGTAACAGATCCTATAGCAGATTACTTGACAAGAGTAAGAAATGCGATAAAAGCAAATCATCGCATCTTGGAGATTCCTTCTTCTAACTTGAAGAAAGAAGTCACTAAAGTATTGCATGAAAAAGGGTTTATTCAGAACTTCAAGTTTTTTAGTGATGAGAAGCAAGGTGTGATAAAAATCGCTTTGAAATATAATCCTCAGACTAAGCAATCTGCTATCACTAGTTTGGAAAGAATTAGTAAGCCAGGTCTAAGAAAATACGCTGATGCTGAAAATCTACCGAGGGTTTTAAATGGTCTTGGAATTGCGATTTTGTCTACTTCAAAAGGTATCATAACTGATAAGGAAGCACGCAAGGAGCATGTTGGAGGTGAAGTACTCTGTTACGTTTATTAATTGGATTTGAAATGTCAAGGATAGGAAAAGCACCAATAACAATCCCAAATGGTATCACGATCAACGTTGATAAAAACGTGGTAAGTGTGAAAGGCCCTAAAGGGGAACTAAAGCAAAATATCGATCCAGATATGATAGTATCTATTGAGGATGGGGTATTAACGGTTCAAAGACCAACCGAGCAAAAGCGACATAAGGCTATGCATGGTTTGTATCGTTCACTGATTAACAATATGGTAACTGGTGTTACCAGTGGATATAAAAAACAAATGGAGCTTGTGGGCGTTGGTTTCAAAGCTGCAGTTCAAAATAATATTTTGGAATTGAACTTAGGGTACTCCCATAATATCTTTTTAACTGTGCCAAGTGAGATTACAGTTGGTGCTGAAACTACCAAGGGTCAAAATCCTAAAGTAACGGTTGAAGGCATTGATAAGCAATTAGTTGGTCAAGTTTCAGCTAAAATTAAGTCTCTGCGTAAAGTAGAACCTTATAAAGGTAAGGGTATCAGATTCATTGGTGAACAAGTAAGACGTAAGGCTGGGAAGACGGCTGCTAAATAATTAAGGAAGATGGCTGTATCTAAATTACAAAGAAGAAAGCGAATAAAGCTTGGTATAAGACGTAAAATTAGCGGTACTGGAACACGACCAAGAGTTTCTGTATTCAGAAGTAACCGAGCTATTTACGGACAAGTTATAGATGATGTGAAGGGAGTGACACTTGCTTACGCATCCTCTGCAGAGTTGGGAGATACTGTTAACAACGTTAATATATCTAAAGAAGTAGGAAAGAAATTGGCAGAACGCGCAAGTGCGGCTGGTATTCAAAGTGTAATTTTTGATAGAAACGGCTATCCTTATCATGGCAAAGTGAAAGCTTTTGCTGAAGGGGCTCGTGAAGGTGGACTTAAATTTTAATTTGTATTATGTCTCAGAGTAATATCAAAGCGGTAAAAGCTAGCGAAATCGACCTTAAAGAAAAGGTTGTTGCAATTAAGCGTGTAGCAAAAGTTGTAAAAGGTGGTAGACGATTTAGCTTTTCGGCTATTGTGGTTGTAGGTGATAGTAATGGTGTCGTAGGTTATGGTTTAGGTAAAGCCAACGAGGTGACAGATGCTATCACTAAGGGGATTGAGGATGCGAAGAAGAATCTCGTAAAAGTGCCATTGTTTAAAACTACTGTACCTCATGAGGCTATTGGTAAATTTGGAGGGGGGTTTGTTTTACTCAAGCCAGCGGCACCAGGTACTGGCGTTATTGCTGGCGGTGCAATGCGTGCAGTATTAGAAAGTGCGGGTATTCACGATGTGTTGGCAAAATCTAAAGGTTCCTCAAATCCTCATAATGTTGTAAAGGCTACTTTCGATGCTTTACACAGAATGAGAGATCCTTACGCAGTGGCTAAACAACGAGGAGTAACTCTTGATAAAGTATTTAACGGATAAACACATGGCTAAAGTAATAATCACTCAAACGCGTAGTGTTGCTAAGCGTCCGGAAAAACAGAAGAAGACTATAGAGGCTTTGGGTCTAGGTAAAATTAACAGAAGTGTTGAAAAAGAGTTGACACCTCAGATAGAGGGAATGATCAACAAAGTTCAGCATTTAATTGATGTAAAAGAACTTTAAGATGAAGTTAGAATCACTTAAACCAGCTACTGGTTCGACAAAGGGCAGAAAGAGAATTGCTAGGGGACAAGGTTCTGGTAAAGGAGGAACTGCGACAAGAGGCCATAAAGGTGCTCAGTCAAGATCTGGTTATTCGAAGAAGATAGGTTTTGAAGGAGGTCAAATGCCACTTCAAAGACGAGTCCCTAAGTTCGGGTTTAAAAACAATAACAAAATTGTTTCAAAGCCAATCAATTTAGATGATCTTCAAAAATTAGCTGATGCTAAGAAATTGACCGAAATAACTACCCAGACATTGAAAGATAATGGTATGATTGGTAAAGGAGATGTTGTTAAAATTTTGGGGAGAGGTGTATTAACTAGTGCATTGACTATTACGGCGCATAAGTTTTCTAAGACAGCCCAAGAATTAGTTGAGAAAGCTGGTGGATCTATTTCTGTTGAAGTTTAATTAGATGAAGAAATTTTTTGAGACCATACGTAATATTTTTTCTATAGAGGAATTAAGAATTCGAATCTTAAATACGATTGGTTTTCTTATAATATTTCGACTTGGATCGTTTGTGGTTCTTCCGGGTGTGGATCCTGCGCAGCTTACAAGTGATGTTGGCGGTATATTTGGTCTCTTAAATACTTTCTTAGGGGGGGCTTTTAGTAGAGCATCTGTTTTTGGTTTAGGAATTATGCCTTACATATCGGCATCTATCGTATTACAGTTGATGACTGTGGCGGTACCTTATTTCCAAAAACTTCAAAAGGAAGGCGATAGCGGTAGAAAGAAGATCAGTCAGATAACAAGGGTACTGACAATATTTATCTGTTTAGCACAGTCCATCGGTTACCTGACTGCAACTATTCCATCTGAGGCTATTATTCTGGAAAATCAGTTTCTTTTCCAGCTGTCATCAATGGTTATTTTGACTGCAGGTACAGTTTTTTGTATGTGGTTAGGAGAGAAAATTACAGATAAAGGAATTGGTAACGGAATTTCCATGTTGATTATGATAGGAATCATTTCCCGTCTTCCAGGATCATTGTGGTACGAAGTAGTTGAGGTTAATGGTTTACCAGGTGCTTTATTATCGATTCTTGAATTGGTTGCTTTATTCTTTGTTGTTCTAGCAACAGTAGCTCTTGTACAAGCTACTCGTAGAATACCAGTGCAATACGCCAAACAAGTCGTGGGTAATAAAGTATACGGCGGACAGAGACAGTACATACCTTTAAAGGTGAATTCATCGGGTGTAATGCCGATTATATTTGCTCAGTCTTTAATGTTCTTGCCAGCTCCTTTGGCAGGTATTTGGAGTCAAGAAAGCGATTTAGCTCAATATATTGGTACTACATTTTCAGATATTCAATCTTGGCAATACAACTTAATGTTTGCTACTCTTATAATATTGTTCACCTTCTTTTATACGGCGATCACAATTAATCCAACACAAATTGCGGATGATTTAAAGCGTAATGGAGGGTTTATACCTGGTATTAAGCCAGGAAAGCAAACATCAGATTTTATTGATGATGTTTTGACTAGAATTACTTTGCCAGGATCGTTCTTTCTTGCTCTCATAGCAATACTTCCAGCTTTTGCAATGATTGCAGGAGTGAGTTCAACATTTGCTCAATTTTATGGTGGAACTTCACTTCTTATAATGGTAGGTGTGATACTTGATACTTTACAGCAGATTGAGAGCTATCTTCTTATGAGACACTATGAGGGAATGATGAAGTCTGGTCGTGTAAAAGGAAGAACTCAAAATACTGCAGTAGCATAATGGCTAAGCAGTCTTCTATAGAGCAAGATGGTACTATTGCAGAGGCTTTGTCTAACGCAATGTTCCGTGTAGAACTTGAGAATGGGCATCAATTAATAGCACATATCTCAGGTAAAATGAGAATGAATTATATAAAGATCTTACCAGGAGACAAGGTAAAACTTGAGATGTCTCCATATGATCTTTCAAAAGGACGTATTGTTTATCGCTACAAATAGATATTATGAAAGTTAAAGCATCGGTTAAGAAGCGTAGTGCTGATTGTAAGGTTATCAGAAGACACGGAAAGCTTTATGTGATCAACAGGAAGAACCCTAAGTTTAAACAAAGACAAGGATAAGACATGGCTAGAATTGCAGGAGTTGATATTCCGGATAATAAGCGTGGAGAAATTGCGCTCACCTATATTTTTGGAATTGGCAAAAGTTCGGCACAGTCGATTTTGGCTAAAGCCAATGTAGATCCGGATAAAAAAGTACAAGATTGGAATGATGATGAGTCTGGAGCAATTCGTACTGTCATTACAGAAGGTTTCAGAGTAGAAGGTGTACTTAAATCTGAAATTCAATTGAACATCAAACGTCTATTGGATATTGGATGCTATAGAGGTTTGAGACACAGAAAAGGGTTGCCTGTAAGAGGTCAGCACACTAAGAATAACGCTAGAACTAGAAAAGGTAAGCGGAAAACTGTTGCGAACAAGAAAAAGGCTGTTAAGTAATTAGAATCATGGCTCAGAAGAGAAAAGATAAAGCGAAAAAGAGAGTTGTCACTGTTGATGCAATAGGGCAAGCTCACATTCAGGCTACTTTTAATAATATTATTATCTCATTGACGAATACTCAAGGTCAAGTTATTTCTTGGGCTTCTGCTGGTAAAATGGGATTTAAGGGGTCCAAAAAGAATACTCCATATGCAGCTCAGGTTGCAGCTCAAGATTGTGCCTCTAAAGCACATGAGCAGGGTCTCAGAAAAGTGGAAGTTTTTGTGAAAGGACCGGGTGCGGGTAGAGAATCAGCTATACGTAGTATTCAGAATAGTGGTATTGAAGTGACAGTCATCAAAGACGTTACACCAATGCCCCACAATGGCTGCAGACCTCCAAAAAGAAGAAGAGTTTAATAGTATAAATACTGGATTATTATGGCAAGATATACAGGGCCAAAGACTAAAATTTCCCGAAAGTTCGGAGAGCCAATCTTCGGAGCGAGTAAAGCGCTTCAAAAGAAGAATTATCCTCCTGGACAGCATGGTAGAGGAAGAAGGAAAAAACAGTCAGAATATGCTATTCAGCTTGCTGAGAAGCAAAAGGCTAAGTACACTTATGGTGTATTAGAAAAGCAATTCGCAAACCTATTTGAAAAAGCATCTCGTAAAAGTGGGATAACAGGAGAGATCTTACTTCAATTGCTTGAGGCAAGATTGGATAATACTGTTTATAGATTAGGTATAGCTCCAACAAGACGTGCAGCAAGACAATTGGTTGGTCATAAGCATATCACTGTTAATGGAAGTATAGTAAACATACCTTCTTTCACGGTTAAAGAAAGTGATCTAATTGGAGTACGTGAGAAGTCGAAATCTCTAGAAGCTATTAGTGAAAGTTTGTCGGGTCATTCAAGGCGTTATTCTTGGTTGGAATGGGACAATACTTCGATGGTTGGTAAGTTTTTGAATTCACCAACTCGTGAGGACATTCCTGAGAACATCAAGGAGCAACTGATAGTTGAATTGTACTCTAAATAAGATTTTTTAATAATTAATTAAAGATAATAATATGTCAATTCTAGCATTTCAAATGCCGGAGAAGGTTGTGATGGAGAAGGCTGATGATTTTCATGGTCTTTTTACGTTCAAGCCTCTTGAGCAAGGATATGGAGTTACTGTGGGTAACGCATTGAGAAGAATTCTTCTGTCATCTCTTGAGGGATACGCAATCACTGCAATCAAAATCCCTGGTGTTTTGCATGAGTTTTCGACTATTGAAGGAGTTGTGGAGGATGTGAGTGAAATTATTCTGAATCTTAAAATGGTAAGGTTTAAGAAAATCTCTGACGTTGCTGATAATTCTATTACGATCTCTGTATCAAACAAAAAGCAACTCACTGCGGGTGATATAGCTGGTGGAACTACATCTTTCGAGATATTGAATCCAGATCACGTTATTTGTAACCTCGACCAAAAGGCACACTTTGAGTTAGAGTTGAATGTCGAAAAAGGTAGAGGTTATGTCCCTGCTGAGGAGAACAAGCCAGCTGAGCAAAATTTTGGTTATATCGCTATCGATTCAATCTTCACACCTATAAAAAATGTGAAGTACAGCGTTGAAAACACTCGGGTTGAGCAAAAAACAGATTACGAGCAATTGATCTTGGATATTGAAACTGATGGTTCAATTCATCCTGAGAATGCTCTTAAAGGAGCTGCTAATATTTTGATAAAACACTTCATGTTATTCTCGGATCAGAATATGATCTTAGAATCACAAGAGCAGGGAGAGCCGGAGCAGGTTGATGAAGAATTATTGCACATGCGCAAGCTTCTTAAAACTTCTTTGAATGATCTTGACTTGTCAGTAAGAGCTTATAACTGTTTGAAAGCTGCAGATGTAAGATCTTTAGGAGACCTTGTGAATTTGGAAATTTCAGATATGATGAAGTTTAGAAACTTTGGAAAGAAGTCTTTGGCTGAATTAGAGCAATTGGTTGCAGATAAGCAATTGACATTCGGCATGGATCTTTCAAAATATAAATTGGAGGAAGAATAATGAGACACGGTAAGAAATTTAATCATCTTGGAAGAACAGCGCCACATAGAAAGGCGATGCTTTCAAATATGGCTTCTTCGTTGATACTTCATAAGAGAATCAATACCACTTTAGCTAAAGCAAAAGCTTTAACTAAATATGTAGAGCCTTTAATCACTAAATCAAAAACGGATACAACACATTCAAGAAGAGTTGCATTCTCATACTTGCAAGATAAATTCTCTGTGCAGGAACTTTTTGGCCCAATAGCTGAAAAAGTAAGTGACAGACCGGGTGGATATACTCGAATTATCAAAACTGGTACGCGGTTAGGTGATAATGCTGAAATGTGCATGATGGAGTTGGTTGATTTTAATGAGCTATTGCTACAGGAATCTGATGCTAAGTCTAAGACACGTCGTTCACGTAGAGGAACAAGCAAGAAATCTACTGATGCAGTAACTGAAACTAAACCTTCAGCAATAGAAGACGCTACTATAGTTGAAGAAGTAGCAGCTGCTACTGAGGTTGTTGAAGAAGAAGAAAGTACTCCTGAAGCTAATTCATCTGATGAAGCAAGCGAATCAACTGAAGAGGGAACAGAAGAACCAAAAAAAGTTGAGTAAAGTCTTGAAAAGTATTTAAACTAAAGGGAATTCGATTAACTCGGATTCCCTTTTTTTTTGTCAACTATCTGATCTAATATTTCTTATTTTTGCCACGTCATGAAACAACCTGAGAGAAAAAAAGCGCTTTTATTACTGGGAGATGGTACCACCTTTGAAGGTTATTCAATTGGACTAGATGGTACATCTGGAGGGGAGATTTGCTTCAATACTGGAATGACGGGTTATCAAGAGATATATACCGATCCGTCTTATTTTGGCCAGATTATCGTCAATACTACACCTCATATCGGAAATTATGGTGTGCATGTGGATGAAAACGAATCAGCGGCTACTAAGATTCAAGGTCTTGTTGTAAATGAATTCACTTATGATTACAGCCGAAAGACCTCCACCGAGGGATTACATGAATACCTTATTCGCAATAGTACTGTAGGTATATCGGGTATAGACACTAGACGATTAGTGCGTCACATTCGTACCAAAGGTGCCATGAATGCCATAATCAGCTCACAGATCTTGGAGGTTGATAAACTTCAAGTGCAGCTGAACAAAGTTCCTAATATGGAATCCTTGGAGCTTTCTAGTCTAGTCACTACAAAGGAAGCCTATGACCTTCCAGGTAATGATGGGGGTTCTCTTAAAATAGCAGCTATTGATTTTGGTATCAAAAAGTCAATCCTCAAAAACTTCACTGAAAGGGATTGCAATTGTAAGGTGTTTCCTGCCAAGACTTCATTTGAGGAGATATACAAATGGAGTCCTGATGGAGTGTTTTTGTCAAATGGACCTGGAGATCCAGCGGCAATGGACTATGCAGTTGCTACGATAAAGGAGGTATTGAAATCTGGTATTCCAGTATTTGGTATTTGTTTGGGTAATCAGTTACTAGGAAGAGCGGTTGATATAGATACTTTTAAAATGCATCATGGTCATAGAGGACTTAATCATCCTGTCAAAAATCTTTTGAGTGGAAAAAGTGAAGTAACCTCTCAAAATCATGGATTTGCAGTATCTAAAGAATCACTTTCTAAATCAGATGCTGCAGAAATAACTCACATTAACTTAAATGACGATACTGTTGAAGGCTTAAGGTTGAAAAATTATCCTGCCTTTTCGGTTCAATATCACCCCGAATCATCCCCAGGACCCCATGATTCGACTTATTTATTTGACGATTTTATAAAACTAATTAAAGACAAAAAGTCATGAGTATCATTGAAAGCGTACACGCAAGACAAATTTTAGATTCAAGGGGAAATCCTACAATTGAAGTAGATGTAATCACTGAAAATGGATTTCTTGGAAGAGCTGCAGTGCCATCTGGGGCTTCTACAGGAGAGCATGAAGCAGTTGAATTAAGAGACGGTGACAAAACAAAATATCTTGGAAGAGGCGTTCTCAAAGCAGTCGAAAATGTAAATGAATTAATCGCACCTGAGGTAGTCGGGATTCCAGTATTCGAGCAAAAATTGATTGATGATATCATGATCGAGTTGGATGGAACACACAATAAGAGCAAGCTTGGAGCTAATGCTATTTTAGGTGTGTCATTGGCTGTTGCCAAAGCGGCGGCTGAAGAGTCTGGCCAGTCTTTGTATAGATATTTAGGAGGAGTAAACGCTCACGTATTGCCATTGCCAATGATGAATATCATCAATGGTGGTTCTCACTCTGATGCGCCTATCGCATTTCAGGAATTCATGATCAGACCAGTAGGCGCTCCTACTTTTAGCGAAGCTTTGAGAATGGGAGCTGAGGTATTTCATCACCTAAAAAGCATAATTAAAGATAAAGGTCTAAGCACAGCAGTAGGTGATGAAGGTGGTTTTGCACCTAATTTCTCTGGCGGTACTGAAGAGGCTTTGGATAGCGTACTTCAAGCAATCGCTAAGGCTGGCTACAAAGCAGGTAAGGACATTACCATTGCTATGGACTGTGCATCTTCAGAGTTTTTTGAGGGTGGAAAATACAACTATGCTAAGTTTGAAGGACCTGAAGGTAAACTTCGCACAAGCGCTGAGCAAGTTGACTATTTAGCTTCTCTAGTTGAAAAATATCCGATTGACAGTATCGAGGATGGATGTGATGAGAATGATTGGGATGGTTGGAAAATGCTTACTGCTAAGATTGGTCACAAATGCCAATTGGTAGGGGATGATCTTTTGGTAACTAACGTGAAGTTTTTGTCAAAAGCAATCAAAGAAAAAGCAGCCAATTCTATTTTGATCAAAGTGAATCAGATCGGTACACTTTCTGAAACCTTTGCAGCTATTGAGATGGCTCATAAAGCAGGTTGGACTGCTGTGGTATCGCATAGGTCAGGAGAGACAGAAGACAATACCATTGCTGATATTGCCGTGGCATTGAATACCGGTCAAATCAAAACTGGTTCTTTGTCACGTTCAGATCGTATGGCTAAGTACAACCAATTATTAAGAATCGAAGAAGAATTAGGTGATACTGCTTTCTATCCTACGATAGGTTAAGCAACCAAATATTTCAATATAGAGCCGAGTCGCTATTGTAAATGCAATGCTATTCGGCTTTTTTTTTATCTTTATAGCATTATGAAGAAAGTAGTCAATCGATTTTCGAAATATTTTCGAAATTTTTACGCCATTTCTGCTGTGCTTTTTGTGGTTTGGATGCTCTTCTTTGACTCCAATGACGTGATATCTCAGTTCAAACTAGCTAAAAAGCAAGCCGAGCTTGAAAATGCTAAGGAATTCTACGAGAGTAAAATTGTGGAAGTAAAGAATGATCGATCAGCACTTAACAACGATAAAGATCTCTTGGAAAAGTTGGCTCGCGAGAAATATCTGATGAAGAAAGAAAACGAAGATATCTACGTGATCGTTGAAGAATAGCGATGGTAAGATTCACGTTTATTCTGGTTTTCTTCTGTGCCTTAATTGAGTGTCAAGCTCAATATCGACAGCCTTCTTCAAGACCATCTAATAATTTTTCTGATAAGATATACTTCGGTGGAGGTGGTGGATTTGGTGGTGGCAATCAATTTTTAAGCATTAGTGCCTCTCCTTTAGTAGGATATAAAGTCACAGATCAGTTTTCTGCAGGCATGCAAATTACCTATCAATATAACCGCTTTGCTGGGTATTCAGCAAGTAATTATGGTGGAGGCCCATTCGCATTATATGCTTTCTCGCAGAAAATATTTGCTTACTCACAATATGAATACCTCAGCGTTCAGCCATTAATTATCTCTCAAGGTCAGGCTAATAGATATAATTTTAGGAGCTTGTTTGTTGGGATGGGCTACAATGAACCGCTTGGAGGTGTTGTTTCACTACAGCTTACTGCGCTTTACAATCTATTACATGGTGATGGTACCAAATCCCCATATGAAACCCCATGGCAATTTAGAGTAGGTTTGGTTGCTGGATTTTAGTCGATGAAAATCTTAGCCAATCTAATGGTTTCATAATCCAGATTACCATTGAGAGCTTTGTGAATGTACCCTATTTTGGCATTCCCTTCTTTATCAAGTAAATCTTCTCGGTGTTGCTCTTTGATCTTCTCAATGGTCTTTTCGACTTTGGACAAAATATCATGACTTGGGCTGAATCTGGTGATGTCTACATCTGGGTGATCTGCCTTGATGCGTTCCAGATGACCAACAATAGTACCCTCAGTTAATTCACGCTCAACAGCTATTTCGCCAATTGATTTCCCTTTTTTCACCATTTCCAAAGTGACTTGGAATGTATTCTCCTTTACTTCCTTCTTGTAATATTTTTTCTCTTTGGTCTCGTATCCTTCTATGATTACAGGGTCCAGCGTACCTCCACTTCTTATGATAAAAGCGTCATGCAAGGACACAAGATCTTTCTTAGGATAAATATTCAGCCAATCTTCGCTGGTCTCAGAAAGCTCACGAAAGCGTTTGTCCGCTTTTATGGCAAGTGAATCCAATCGAAGTGCGATCTGGTTAATGCCATTGAGTACAAGTCCGTCCCAACTTTTTAGTCGTGACAATGCTACATAGCCTTGCCCAGTTTCGAATGTCTTGCTCAGGTCGAGTGTTGCCTGGCTTAAGGTCATTCCTTGACTTTTGTGAATTGTAATTGCCCAGGCCAAACGAAGTGGGATTTGCTTGAATGATGCTAAAATGATTTCTTGCTCATCGGATACAGTCCATTCTTCTGGTTGTGCCAGGATCGTCCGGCCATCTGATAGTTCCACTATCGGATAGTCATCTTCTCTATCAAAATCCACTATGACTCCCATTGTCCCATTGAAGTAGCCTTTGTCCGGATTGTTTTTTACAAAGATTACCCGAGCATCCAGTTTCAGGCTCAGCTCATGTGGGGCCATCACTGAGCTTTTAAGGCTTTCTACAAGATTGCTATGCCCTTCTGTTTGCGCATAATACACTTTCAAGGGATTCTGGTTTACCATTAGCTTTTGTGTATTCATTGCATCCACATCGGCGTTGTGTGTAAATAGCTGAATAGCCTCATCTATTTTCTGATCGTCCTCCAGTTTTTCTTTGAATCTATCAAGACTATCATCTGATACATCTTGAGTTCTGATTTCATCCAAAATAAAACTGAGTGCATCTCTGCCCTGACGATATTGATGGCTCAAATAGCAAATTTTAAAATTCGCTTCAACCCAGACGGGAGCCATGAAGGCAAACTTCTCTTTATTGGTCATCGGCTCTCTAGATACTGGAGGAAGCTGGAAAAAATCTCCTGAAAGTATCACCTGAAGCCCTCCGAATGGCGCAGTACTTTTACGAAAATGCTGGAGGATCACATTTATTCCAGTTAGCACTTTGCCTGATAGCATGGAAATCTCATCTACGATCAGAACACTGGCTGCTTTGA
>JBLIFO010000075.1:0-12201 GCA_047633875.1 Marinoscillum sp.
TGATCTGCTCTTGGGTAATCCCTGCTTGTGCCAATCCTGTAGAAATCACCTCCATCATTGGAGCAGGCCCACAGATAAAATACTCTGTTTTATCTTTTTCACCCAAGTCATCAGCTATACCCGCAATCATTGCTGGTGTAGGTCTTCCAGAATATGAAGCTACTTTATTTGGATCTTCTTCAAGTATGTGAACAATTTTTACCCTTCCAGGGAATCTACTATCCAATTCAGCAAGCTGCTTTTTGAAAATAATATACTCTTCAGATCTATTGCCATAGACCAATGCCACTTTGCTATTGGGTTCCTTTATAAGCACTGAGCGCATCAAAGCATAAAGAGGCGTAATTCCACTTCCTCCTCCTAAAAACACTATCTGACGAGCTGCTTCAGCATGAAACTCGGTCACGAACATTCCCATAGGCTCCATGATCTCTATCTCATCGCCAGCCTTGAAAGTATCGTTGATATGGTTAGACATAGCGCCACCCGGCACTCGCTTTACGGTCACTGCTGGATATTCATCTTCGAAAGGTGTAGTACAAAGCGAATATGCTCTTCTGATCTTTTTTCCATCCACTTCTTTGATGATGGTAATGAACTGTCCCGGCTGATAATTGAAATCCGATTCGGGCTTTTCAAAAACGACATTCACTGACTCTTTCGCCACTTGGATCACTTCTCGAACGATCATCGATTTATACCGACTGTCTTTTACTACTTCCTTGTCTTTGCTTTTCTTCTTGAAAAATCCAAACGCCATAATTCCTGCTTTTTTTTAACGTGGTGCAAATGTAAAACGCTATGTCTTGCTCCACAAGTTTAACTGAATGACCTATTTTTGCCCCCTCATAATCTAAAGACCATGGAGCTCAACGAACTCACCGCTATTTCACCTATTGATGGACGCTATCGCAACAAAGTAGATACGCTGGCTCCTTATTTTTCTGAGTTTGCACTCATTCAATATCGTGTGAAAGTGGAAGTGCTCTATTTCATTGCACTGTGTGAGATTCCATTACCTCAGTTAACAGATGTGGATCATGGAAAGTTTGGGGAATTGCGGTCCATTTATGAAAACTTCACGGAAGCTGACGCGCTCAAAATCAAGGGAATTGAGAAAGTCACTAACCACGACGTTAAGGCTGTTGAGTATTTCTTAAAAGAAAAATTTGATTTGCTTGGATTGGGTGCTTTTAAAGAGTTCATACATTTTGGGCTTACCTCTCAGGATATCAATAACACTTCGATTCCGCTCTCTACCAAAGATGCGCTCAATGGAGTGCTGCTTCCTCAGTTAAAAGCAGTCGTAAATCTAATGGTGAAGTGTGCCAAAGATTGGGCGGATATACCGATGCTCGCAAAGACTCATGGTCAACCAGCTTCTCCTACACGTTTGGGTAAAGAAATGGCTGTATTTGTAGTTCGACTCCAAGAGCAAATTGCTACTCTAGAAGCAACTCCATTTGCCGCAAAATTTGGTGGAGCCACTGGGAATTTCAACGCCCACTACGTGGCTTTTCCTCAAAGTGATTGGCATCAGTTCGGCGATAAATTCGTCACTCAATACTTAGGGTTAAAAAGAAGTTATCCTACCACCCAGATAGAGCACTACGACTATTTCGCGGCTCTTTTTGATGTGCTCAAGCGTATCAATACCATCTTGTTGGATTTCAGCAAAGATGTATGGCAGTATGTAGCGATGAATTATTTCAAACAGCGAATCAATGCCAATGAAGTTGGATCCTCAGCCATGCCTCATAAGGTAAATCCGATTGATTTTGAAAATGCTGAAGGAAACTTGGGCATAGCAAATGCATTATTTGAGCATTTGAGTGCCAAACTTCCAATCTCACGACTACAGCGTGATCTTACAGACTCCACGGTACTGAGAAACATTGGGGTTCCTTTTGGTCATACCATGATTTCTTTGGCTTCCTTGATAAAAGGCATTGGTAAATTGGAAGTGAATGAGGAGGCTATTAGAAAAGACTTGGAAGACAACTGGGCAGTAGCTGCTGAAGCAATACAAACCATTCTGAGACGTGAGGCCTATCCAAATCCATACGAGGCGCTGAAAGCTTTGACCAGAACTGGTGAAAAAATCACAAAAGAAAGTCTCCATGCTTTCATAGCAGGCCTTGATGTATCTGCGGAGATTAAGCAAGAGCTCATGGCGATTACCCCGTTCAATTTTACTGGAAGGTAAGCAGCTTGTTTAACCAGACAGGTCTGCGTGACCTGATTTCAAAAACCTATATGGTTTATGGGGAATTTGCCATCAAATCTGAGATCATGACTGAAAGTCATACCTCCGTGGGAGCTAAGACTCATACAGTGGGATTTGTCATTTTTGGTCGGAAGATATCATTCCAGCTTGGGGATTTGCTATTTTCTTAGGCGGAGCTAACATTTCCACATACGGATCTGTCGTTTTCTTATGCGGTGAAATCATTTTTATCAGCGGTAGAGCCATTTCTTTATGCGGGAAAATGATTTTCAAGAGCGGGGAAGTCATTTTCATCCGAGCGGGAATGATTTTTTCATACTGGTAAACCATTTTTCATTGAGTGCAGATGAATATTTAAACTCCTTCTTGTTGGCGGCAAGTGAGCACATAATCACCTGTTTTTCTTGCCTACCCCATTTGTATTCTTTATTTTCAATCCGGAATAAATTTTTAAAGGCATATTCCACTGGAGTCTCGAAACCAACCAAACAGGGCGCATCTGAAAAGCCACACGAGTAAGAACCACAAATCCACACTAAAAAATGGAAGCACAGAAAGTAGACATGTTCATCATGACCAATGGCAAATCATTTGAAAGCCACCATCTCATGCAAATCAGAGATCGCCTTGTTGCACTAGATGACTCCAAATGGAGCATTCTTCAAATCATCCAATTCAAAGATCCAACTGTAATTCTGATTGTATCAATTCTAGCTGGCAGCTTGGGCATTGATCGTTTCTTGATAGGCGATACAGGTCTTGGAATCGGAAAACTTCTTACTTGTGGTGGACTTGGAATTTGGGCAATTATTGACTGGTTCCTTATTATGGGCGCCACACGCGAGAAGAACTTGATAAAGCTGCAACAAGTACTCATGTAATCTATGGAGGCTAAAAAGCTTTATTTGGTCGCTGGGTTACTACTTGTGCTAGGCTATGGATGGTTGGGTTTTCTTACTTTGAGGGCATCCAATCATGCTCATGGCACAAGTTCTAGTACCACAAATGTCTGCCTTATCAAACAGACCACAGGGTTTCCATGTCCTAGCTGCGGTACGAGCCGATCAGTATTGGCTCTCACAGATGGCAACTTTCAGCAAGCGATTATGACCAATCCCTTTGGTTTGATTGTATTCACCATCATGCTGATTTTGCCCTTTTGGATGCTATTTGACCTAGCAACTAAGCGAACCTCAATGCACACATGCTACCTGAAATCAGAGGAAGTACTCAGGAAAAAAATGATCGCCATACCGCTGATATGTATGGTGCTAATTAATTGGATTTGGAACATTAATAAAGGTCTATGATTGCCATCAAAACATTTGATTATAATCCAGGAGAGCACGAAACGGAGCGAGCTTCCAATAGCTATTTGATGTCACTAATAGCTTTGATGGGTGGTCTTCCCCTCCCAATTATTAATCTAATTGCCACTTTGGTATTTTATTTAGGCAATCGAACTTCCACATATTTCGTGAGATGGCACTGCACCCAAGCATTAATTTCTCAATTTTCTTTACTCCTGATCAATAGTGTCGGATTTTGGTGGACAGTGTCGATCATCTTTGATGAAGAGGTTCTTACCAATCAATTCATCGCCTATATAATCACATTACTCCTTTTCAATATTGCTGAATTTATCGCTACTATTTATACCGCTATCAATACGAGAAACGGCAAGCATGTGGAGTGGTATTTTTATGGCACAGTTACTAATCTAATCTGCAAGCCATGAACAAAGCATTTGCACAAGGTGGTGTCATCATTGGCGTCTTTATAATAATACTTTGGGTATCCAATCAAATCAACTGGATGGAGCTACTGAAAGTAGACAAGGTCACACAGGATACCGAAGAAAAGCTAGGAGATATTCTATGGGATGTTTTTCGCAAGGCGGAGCGAGAAATAAAAGACAAAGAAGCTATAAACCTTCTGGACAGTGTACTCCTACGCATTTGCACAGCTAATAACATCGACAGAAGTAATTTAAAATTGCACCTACTAGATAAGGACGAAATCAACGCTTTTGCCCTTCCTGGAGGTCATTTGGTTATTTTCAGTGGCTTGATCACTGCTTGTGAAAATTCGGATGAACTAGCAGGCGTGATCGCTCATGAAGTGGCACATATCACCGAGAATCACGTGGCGAAGAAACTTGCAAAAGAGATTGGGTTTGGAGTAGTTACTTCTATTGCCGGAGGTACTGCAGGGGCAGAAATAATCAAGGAAGCGGCACGGGTACTGTCCTCCTCCGCTTTTGATCGAGCAATAGAAAAAGACGCAGATATAAAAGCAGTGGACTATTTGGTAGAAGCCAAAATCGCAACAAAACCATTTGCAGATTTCCTCTACAAAAGGAGCTTAGATGATGATGATCTGATGAACTATATCAGTTGGATTAGTACCCATCCAAATCCAGAAGAACGGGCGCAGTATATTTTGGAATATGGCTCCACAAAATCTTTTGACCCTACTCCCAGTCTATCCGAAAGTGCTTGGGCACAGTTAGAGGGAAGTATTGGCGATTAATCGATGTTTCCCGCTAGGAGATAAAGTACTGCCATACGAATGGCTACTCCATTTTCTACTTGGTCAAGGATGATAGAGTGCTCTGAGTCTGCGACATCACTAGTGATTTCCACCCCTCGATTGATAGGCCCAGGATGCATGATGACAATTTCTTTTTTCAAAGAATCTAGAAGCTGGCGATTGACGCCATAGTGCATTGCGTATTCTCGAAGCGATGGAAAGTATCTCATCTTTTGCCGCTCTAGCTGAATCCTCAAGATATTGGCAACATCACACCACTCCAGAGCTTTCTTGATATCCAACTCTACTTTCACCCCAAGTGCTCCTATATGTTTTGGTAGCAAAGTAGCCGGGCCGCATACCATCACTTCAGCACCTAGTTTCTGTAGGGCGAAAATATTGGATAGTGCCACACGCGAGTGAAGAATGTCCCCGACAATTACCACCTTCTTCCCAGCCACTCCTCCACATTTTTCTCGGATAGAGTATGTGTCCAAAAGCGCCTGAGTAGGGTGCTCATGTGTCCCATCACCAGCATTGATAATGTTGGCCTTGATGTGTCGTGAGAGAAAATGAGGGGCTCCAGGACTACTGTGTCGCATCACTATCATATCCACTTTCATGGCTAAGATATTATTCACCGTATCTAGTAAGGTCTCCCCTTTCTTCACTGATGAAGATGAAGAAGAGAAGTTGATTACATCCGCTGAAAGGCGCTTCTCGGCAAGTTCAAATGAAAGTCTGGTGCGTGTAGAATTCTCAAAAAACACATTAGCAACAGTAACATCGCGCAGCGATGGAACTTTCTTTATTGGCCGATTCAAAACATCTTTAAAATTATCAGCAGTTTCAAAAATCAACTCGATCTCATCGCGATCTAGATTTTTGATACCAAGTAGATGCTTTGTTTTTAGTCGGCTCATTCAGGGTCGTTAATTAACCAGATATTGTCTTTTTTGCCTTGCTCTTCTAGCTCTACTAACACCTGCTGAGAAGGCATGGTATTCACTTTTCGCCCAACATAACTCGCCTCCACAGGAATGTCACGGCTGTACATTCTATCTATCAAGACAAGCAATTCCACTTTGGCAGGTCTGCCAAACATTGTCATGGCATCTAGTGCTGCACGTACCGATCTGCCGGTGAAAAGCACATCGTCGATCAGTATCACCTTTTTATCTTCAATGATGAATGGCACACGGGTTTGATTCGGTCTCTTGGGATTTTCTCTTCTGCGAAAATCATCCCGGTGAAAAGTGGTATCTAAATAACCCAAAGGCACCTCGCGACCTAGCTCAGCTTTTAAACCTTTGCAAATGCGCTCTGCGAGATAAATACCTCGAGGCTGCATACCGAGAACTACAGTGTTTGAGAAATCGCCATGGTTTTCAATGAGATGCTGACACAACCGGCTGATTGTGATTTTTAGAAGCTTACTATTAAAAAGAAGTCGTTTTTGCATGGCCAAACCGAAGGCAAATATAGTTGCATTGGGTCTAACACGCCACAGTGCTTTGACAGTTTTTAGAATAGGCTATTCATAAGCTTAATTTGGGACATCCCCTACTGAGCAACTGACCTTATTGATATAGAAAACGCGACGACTGTTTCTTCCATAGGAAGAATTGCTATCAATACGCTGCTCCCCAAAGGCATACATGATATTCCCATACCATTTGCGAAGGCCTTCTACCTCAGGGTCACGTGACTTCAACTCATCTGTAGGATTAGAAAGCTTTACTGGATTGAAAGTTTTGCCTTCATAAACTTCATTTCCCATCACGACTTTAGAGCGGATCAGGTTTTCCTCCAAGTACATCAAAACCACTTTGTCCTCTAGAACATTCACTGCGACAAACTCTTGCAAACTATAGGTTTCTATATCGTTAATTTCGAAGCTATTGTCCCATAAAATCTCTCCATTCCTGTCAAAGGCCACCAAAATGGCATGTGTGTATTGATAACCACTAAAGCCAGGCGTCATCCCATAACTGGAATATCCATTATTTGCGAGGTTAGAGACACTATTATATCTTGGGTAATAAGCCTCCGCTATCATTAGATACTCATCGCCACGTCTAATAATATCATGCACCATTAGTCTATAGCTGAAATGGGGCTGCTTACCTTTTTCGCGCTTACGCTTAATTCGGTCAAGTACGCGTTTCTCTCGTTTGGGATTCATAAAGCCAAAGAAATTAGTCAAATCGCTGTAGTCGTGGTATTTGACAAACTGCTGTCTACCATTCATAAACTTACTCAGGTAAAGTCCACGACTGTACTCCGAAGGCTTGCGCGAATACGTACCTGCCAGATATTGATATCCACCTTGAAAAATAGTGCTTGTGCCATCCAAAAGGCTCTTTCTATCTCCAGGTGAGATTAAATTGTCTTGAATCAAACTTCCGTCAGAAATAAAGGTCTTTGCCCGAATAGTGGTGATCTTTCGATCCTCTAAATAATCCTGCTGAATCACCGTAAACAAGCGCGCATCATCATCTATAATAACATCTAGGATATCACTTTTATTTTCGTAAAAACCGGGAACAACTTTGAGCTTCTCTTCTTCAAGATCAAAAGTCAATAATACAGGTCTATAATTGGTATATCCGCTAAATATCACATTACCATCTAATACTTCGAAAAATGAGAGTTGAATGGGAAATACGGTATTGATTTCCATTCTCTTGTAATTGCCAGAGACCGCATTGATCTCTATGAGCAATAAATCCTCTTTACTATATTCTGCGGCATTGAACAACAAATAATAACTTCCATCATGATATTCAGTACCCAATAACCTGCTGGCAAAAGGAATCGAAAAAATCTTTGTCCACCGGATTACTAAAGCGGTATCAATACTATGGAGAATCCAATCTAACCCTTCTTGAGAGCTAATATTTGTAGCAACAACTGCCAAAAGACCCAACTCATCACCCGTGATTAGCTCAAAATCCATAGACTGGGCTCCAAGATTGAACTCCAACCGATTGTCTTGGTGGATATAGGAACTTGTGTCTTGATGTTTCTTTTGGGCAAACCCAAAAGAAACCATATTGAAAAAGAAAAAAAAGAGAATGTACCGCACAATCATAGAAACAATTCAGACTAAAAACACCTTAGGCGATTAAACTATAACCTCTAAAATAAGTTGTAGAATAACAAGACAATATCCCTTTGGGATGGATTAAATTTAAGCCAGATCATTCATTTGAAAATGGATGATTGACGAAAAACGCTGATGTCAAGTTAAATCAAACTCCTCCCTATCTGAAGCTTTCCATAATTCATGAAAATACTAATCTTAAGATTTTCTTCTATTGGTGACATAGTCCTAACAACACCTGTGATCCGGGCGCTTAAAAATCAATTGGAGGAAGTAACGCTTCACTTTGCCACCAAGCAGGAAAATGAAAAAATAGTAGTTAATAATCCTCATTTGGATAAAATCCACCTTCTGAAGACAAGTTTGTCTGAATTGATCTCAGCGTTGAGAAAAGAAAAATTTGACCTGGTGATTGATCTTCATCACAACATGCGGACGTTCGCAATAAAGGCGGCATTAGGTGTAAAGAGTAAATCATACCAAAAACTCAACATCGAAAAGTGGATGATGGTGATTTTTAAAATCAATAAACTCCCAGCAAAACACATAGTAGATCGCTATATGGATACGGTAGCACATCTTGGTGTAAAAACGGACGGTGAAGGACTGGATTATTTCATTCCTGAAATAGATCAAGTAGAAATTGATTGGCTTCCAGAGCCTTATAGGGAAGGTTTTGTTGCTTTCGTAATAGGTGGAAAACATGCTACAAAACGTCTCCCAAAAGAAAGAATCATCGAGCTCTGTGATCGTATCAACAAGCCAATCGTACTTTTGGGAGATGCTAACGATGCACAAATTGGCGTGGAAGTAGAGGCTTTTTTCAAACGTGAGGAAGGCCCCAACAAGTACACTGAGGGGTTAGATGCACTTGGTAAACGTGCCATAGTTTTTAATGCCTGCGGTAAATTCAACTTCAACCAATCTGCCTCGTTGATAAAGCAAGCCCGCTGGGTTTTCACGCATGATACTGGTCTAATGCATGTGGCTGCTGCTTTTCAAAAGGAAATATTCAGTATTTGGGGAAATACTATTCCTGAATTTGGGATGTACCCCTATCAAACTAAATTCACGATTTTCGAAAATAAGAAATTAGATTGCCGCCCTTGCTCCAAAATAGGTTTTGACAACTGTCCGAAAGGACATTTTAAATGCATGAAGGAAGTAACCTTTGATTTTTATCTTCCAGATTAAGAAAACACGAATAATGAAGACGCTTTATATCATACGTCATGCCAAGTCCTCTTGGAGTTTTGATCTACCAGACATTGACAGGCCTTTGGGCGTGAGAGGTAGACGAGACGTACATAAAGTCGGCACCTACCTTAGTCGTACTGAACCGACTCCAGATATGATGATCACTAGTAATGCCAGTCGCTCATTATATACTGCTCTAATTATAGCTGATGAATGGAGCTACCCAGAAGAAGAGATTAAGATAGCCGAGGAGCTCTACCATACAGATAGCAGAACCATTCTCGCGTTTTTAGCCACTCTGGGAGAAGCTAATAGTGTGGCAATATTTAGTCACAATCCAGCCCTCAATGAATTAGTCAATGAGTTTTCCAAAACCTATATAGACAACCTGCCAACATGTGGAGTCTGTGCAGTCTACTTAGATATTGAAGATTGGGCCGATATAAAAGGAGAGAAGGGTAAGGTTAAGTTTTTAATATCACCTAAACGAATGCCACTGGAATGATAGAGTTACTGATGGAACGGTTTCCTTTCGCTTTTGCGAAAATTGGCTTGCGATACTTCGCAGCAGCAGGAATCCTATTTGTTATTTTTTATTGGATCTTCAAAGAAAGATTGCCCATTCAAAAAATCCAGAAGAAATACCCAAAGGCAAAGGACTATTTCCGTGATACGGCCTATTCAGCAGTGACAGTAGCCATTTTTGCGCTCATCGCGATTCTCAGTTTTTGGTATTGGAAGGATTATAATGTCCTTTATGAATCATTGGATGCCATGCCGATGTGGTATTGGTGGCTGACGGCCATTCCAATATTCTTTATCCATGATTTTTATTTCTACTGGGCGCATCGTTTCATGCATCTACCGAAGGTTTATAAATGGGTGCACAGGGTGCATCATCTTTCCACAAACCCATCACCTTGGACTGCCTATGCTTTTCATCCGTTGGAAGCCGTGGTAGAGGCAGGTATACTTACAGTTTTGGCTTTTACCGTGCCCACTCATGTCTATGTAATACTGATTTTCATGATCTTCCAGATCATCTATAATGTCTATGGACACTTGGGTTTTGAACTCTATCCACGAGGATTTCACAAAACATGGATCGGGAAATATGTGAACACAGCAGTGTCACATAATCAGCATCATGAAAAATTTCATGGCAATTATGGACTTTATACGCTCATCTGGGATAGACTTTTCGGAACTCTGCGATCAGATTACGATCAAGCTTTCGAAGCAGCAACCATCCGCAGAAATCAAATTGAGCAAACTACAGAATATACTGGCTGAGGTCCTTATTCTTCACTAAAGTGCGCAGTTTCTCTTCTACCAGTGCAGTATCAATGTGGATTTTCGCATTAGCGCCGATCACATCTGGAATGTCAAAAAGGATGTCATTGAGCAGCTTACTCATGACAGTATGCAATCTTCGCGCACCAATATTTTCCACCTCTTCATTGATATTAAAAGCAATCTCTGCTATCAACTCCAATGCTTCATCTTGGAATGAAAGCTCAACTTCTTCAGCACCCACAAGAGCTATATACTGCTTGGTAAGTGCGTTTTTGGGCTCTTTCAGAATGCGCAAAAAGTCTTCTTTGGTGAGGTTATCAAGCTCAACACGGATTGGGAATCGACCTTGCAACTCCGGAATTAGATCTGAAGGTTTGCTGAAATGAAAAGCGCCAGCAGCAATAAAAAGTATATGGTCTGTGTGCACGATACCATACTTTGTATTGACCGCACTGCCCTCAACAATTGGCAATAAGTCACGCTGCACTCCTTCGCGACTTACATCCGGTCCTCCTTGACCGCTTCTGCTATTCCCAGCAATCTTATCTATCTCATCTATAAAGACAATCCCAGAGTTCTGCGCTTTGGCAAGCGCCTCTTCCTTCACCTCATCCATATCAATGAGCTTGGATGACTCCTCATCCAACAATATTTTTCGGGCCTCCGCAATTGTCACTTTACGTTTCTTGTTCTTCTTCGGCATCATATTGCCTAGCATCTCCTGTAGATTGATCATAGAAGCCTCATCCATTCCTCCACCAATCATTCCTAGCCCAGGTCCAGATTGCTGCTTCACGTTGATTTCGATCTTGCGATCATCCATCTCTCCACTTCGAATTTTTTCTCTAAAACGATCGCGAGTCTTTTCATTCAGCTCTTGTTCGTCCGTAGGTATTTCATTTGTACCGGAAGGCGTTATCATTTTGCCTGTACTTTTGACAGGCGGTATAAGCGCGTCCAATATGATACTCTCTGCTATTTCCTTTGCGCGTTCCTTTACTTCTTCCTTTTTAGCAGTTTGAACCATACTTACGGCTTGCTCTACCAAGTCACGAATCATGCTCTCCACATCACGTCCTACGTATCCAACTTCCGTGAATTTAGAAGCCTCCACTTTAGTGAAAGGCGCTTCTGCCAAATGCGCTAGTCTACGAGCAATTTCTGTTTTACCAACTCCTGTTGCACCAATCATAAGAATATTGTTCGGAACGATATCCCCCTGAATATCCTCTTTGACATTCATTCTTCTCCATCTATTCCTCAGAGCAATGGCAACATTGCGCTTCGCATCGTTCTGTCCAATGATGTATTTATCCAATTGGGCAACTATCTCTTGTGGCGTTAAATTTTTATTCATCGGTTTTATAAAATCTTCTTGAATGATTGAAGGTTGGTTTGAATGGAAAAGAAATCCGTTCCGGCAGCTGCGTGATAGGTCGCGTGGGAATATCTAATGTCGAATTGTTTGATCCCCAAAAGGAATCCAAAACTAAATCCCTCACCATACCCTTGTTCTCCTACTTTTAACTCTTGTCTTCTCAAATGGCTGTAGCCAAGTAAAAATTGAAGGTTTTGAGAGATTATCAGCTCCGTCCCCACATTGATTCTTCTCAGTATTTTGTCTGCTAATTCAACAGAACGAGAGCGACTAAGTTCATTTTCTGGAAGGAAATATATTTCCCGCTCCGTGAGGTTGTAGGCAGATATACTAAATCGAAAAGGCATATGCTCTGGCTTTATCGAAGTGCTTATTTGCACATCAAAAGGAACCTCATTGGTAGCTGATGTAGTATATTGATTTAGGACCCATCCGAAATTTTTGAACACCATTCCAAAAGTAAAA
>JBLIFO010000076.1:0-12153 GCA_047633875.1 Marinoscillum sp.
CTTCAACATCCACACCTTCTTCTTTTTTACCCAAAGACCCTCCACTACCTGATCTGGACTTCCAGTCCGTACATCAGGTATTCCTTATTTGATTTAGCATGATTTGGTACAAGCCATGACGCTCATGGCTTGAGGACTCGCGTCCCTTTTTGAACAAAACACTTTTGTTCATCTACTTTAATCAATGCTATCATGCTCAATCGAATCATCAAATATTTCTTAGAGAACCGACTAGTAACCTTTCTTTTGCTGCTGGGGCTCGTAGCTTGGGGTATTGTTACCGCACCATTTGGCTGGAAGGTGGGCGCCTTGCCTTCCGACCCTGTACCTGTAGATGCCATTCCTGATATTGGTGAAAACCAACAAATCGTATTTACTCAATGGCCAGGACGATCTCCGCAGGATATTGAGGATCAAATCTCCTATCCTCTGACCACCTACCTTCTGGGCATCCCTGGGGTCAAGTCCATACGTAGTTCTTCCATTTTTGGCTTCTCAAGTATTTTTGTCATTTTCAATGAAGACACAGAGTTCTATTGGTCGCGATCTAGGATTTTAGAAAAACTCAACTCTGTGCCAGCGGGTCTTTTGCCGGAAGGCGCTCAACCTACCCTCGGACCCGATGCTACGGCTCTTGGTCAGGTGTTTTGGTACACCATAGAGGGGAGAGATGAAAATGGGAATGTGACTGGTGGTTGGGATTTACATGAAATCCGTACGGTTCAGGACTTTTATGTCAAATATGGACTGAACGCTACTGAAGGGGTTTCAGAGGTCGCTTCGATCGGTGGATTTGTACAAGAATATCAGATAGATGTAAATCCTGACGCACTCAAAGCCTACAATGTGCCGCTCTACAAAGTGATGCAAGCTGTCCAAAAATCCAATAAGGATGTCGGCGCTAAAACGATTGAAATCAACCAAGCTGAGTACCTCATCAGGGGTTTGGGCTATGTCAAATCGATAGAAGACATAGAGAAAGCTGTGGTGGCAGTCGCTGATAATGTACCCATCCGTATCAGCGATATTGGCGTGGTAAGCTTAGGTCCTGCCACACGTAGAGGGCTTTTGGACAAAGGCGGTGCAGAAGTAGTGGGCGGCGTAGTGGTAGCTAGGTATGGCGCCAATCCACTCGAAGTGATCAACAATGTAAAAGCAAAAATCATAGAGATCGCTCCCGGCCTGCCGAAAAAGACCCTTATAGATGGCAGCATTAGCCAGTTAACCATCGTGCCATTCTATGATCGATCTGAGCTGATCTATGAAACGCTCGGCACACTGGAGGAAGCGCTTTCTTTGGAAATTCTGATCGCCATATTAGTCGTGATCGTGATGGTCTATAACCTTCGGGCTTCCTTATTGATATCGAGTCTATTGCCAATAGCTGTACTAATGGTCTTCATCGGCATGCGCTATTTAGGAGTAGATGCCAATATTGTTGCCCTTTCGGGAATTGCGATTGCCATCGGCACCATGGTGGATTTGGGGATTATCCTTTCGGAAAATATCATCAAGCATATGGATGATGCACCACCCAAGCAAAAGCTGGTCGATACTATATATAAAGGCTCTTCAGAAGTGGCTACCGCTATCCTCACCGCCGTATCGACAACTATTGTCAGCTTCATTCCCGTATTCACTTTGCAAGCTGCGGAGGGAAAACTCTTTGGGCCATTGGCATACACCAAGACCTTCGCTTTGGTCGCAGCACTCATAGTTTCGCTTTTCATCCTACCAACGCTGGCCTATTGGTTTTTCGGGACTCGGGTCAAAAATCAAAAAATAGGTCTTTGGATCAATGCTGGACTGATACTACTAGGACTTGCTGCCGCAATAATGGGCTACTATTGGAGTGGCATAATACTCACGCTTTATGGCCTATTTGGCATCTTTAAGAAAATCCCCGTACTCCAAAATCACAAAAATTCTGCGGTCAGATTCCTAATCAAATTTGGCGATCTGATCTTGGTAGCCACCGGCGTGCTTTGGCTCTTGGGTAAATACTGGCTCCCGCTTGGTCCGAGTCAATCTCTCATGATTAATGTCCTTTTCGTGGCACTCATAGTTGGTTTCATATTGGGAGCCTTTCTACTCATTCAATATTTCTACCGACCTATCCTGCGCTGGTGTTTGGATCATAAGGCTGCATTTCTGCTAGTCCCTGCACTACTCATTCTGGTTGCCGCAAATATCTGGTTGGGTTTCAATACGGTCTTTGGCTGGGTCGCTATTGGTACAGAAAAAGTAGGTTGGAACTTACGCAAAAGCAACGGCTGGTCAAATATTGCCCATACTTTTCCTGGACTGGGGAAAGAGTTTATGCCCTCTCTGAATGAGGGAAGCTTTCTACTCATGCCTACTTCCATGCCCCATTCGGGAATCGCCTACAATCGTAAAATCGTCGGGCAATTAGACATGTTGCTAGACGGCATTCCAGAAGTGGATATAGCTGTTGGCAAGCTTGGACGCGTAGAATCCGCACTCGATCCTGCCCCTATCTCTATGTTTGAAAATGTGATCAACTACAAGCCTGAGTATAAGCTGGATGAGCATGGAAGGAGGATGCGGTTTGCTGAGGATGGGAGAGGAAATTATTTGTTGGATGCGATTCGCTTTACGCAAACCGCTGATCGCTTACCGCTAAAGGCCAAAAGCGAAAGGCGAGAAGCGAAAGGCGAGAAGCGAACAGCCACCCTACACAAAGACAAACAGTGGTTTTTTGATGGGGCTGATACTATTTACCTAACTGCCAACGTCCAATTACTCACGTCACTTGAAAAGCAATTAATCGAAGATCCATCGGGTCAATATTATAGAAACTGGAGACCTCACATACACTCTCCCGATGATATCTGGGATGAAATAGCGAAGGTGACTCAAATTCCGGGGATCACTTCAGCGCCTAAGCTGCAGCCAATTGAAACCAGACTGGTCATGCTGCAAACTGGCATGCGTGCGCCTATGGGTATCAAAGTCTACGGGCCAGATTTAGAGACGATTCAGGACTTTGGCTTGAAACTAGAAGGCATCCTTAAAGAAGTGCCGTCTGTGAAGAAAGAAGCAGTATTCGCAGACCGAATTGTGGGCAAGCCTTATATCCACCTCAACATTGATCGTGAGGCGATTGCTCGGTATGGACTGAGTATTGAAGATGTACAGCAGACCATTGAAACAGGTATTGGTGGGATGAAAATCACTTCCACGGTGCAAGGAAGAGAGCGATTTCCGATAAGAGTACGCTATCCGAGAGAGCTTAGAGACGATCCTGAAGCTTTGGCTAAAATCCTTGTGCCCACACCCGTCGGTGTGCAGGTGCCACTGGGTCAATTGGTCAATATTGAATACAAGAAAGGCCCACAGGCGATCAAAAGTGAGGAGACTTTTTTGGTAGGTTACGTGCTATTTGATAAGCGTGATGGGAACTCTGAAGTGGGGGTTGTAAATGAAGCACAGCAAACGATCGAGTCGAAAATAGCTTCGGGAGAATTGAAGGTGCCTTCTGGCGTGAGCTATAAGTTTTCTGGAAGCTATGAAAATCAAGTACGTGCGGAAAAGCGATTATCCATCATTGTTCCGATCGTCTTGGGAGTTGTCTTTCTCATCCTTTATTTCCAATTCAGATCCGTAACTACTTCGCTTATGGTATTCTCGGGAATAGCAATGGCTTTCAGTGGAGGGTTTATCATGCTCTGGCTTTACGGACAGCCATGGTTTGGGAATGTTGACCTTTTCAGCATCAATCTGCGCGACTTATTTCAAATGCAAACCATCAACCTCAGCGTAGCTGTTTGGGTTGGTTTCATTGCCTTGTTTGGCATAGCAACTGATGATGGCGTACTGATGGGCACTTACCTCGATCAGAGTTTTGTGAGGAACGAAACGAATACGATTAAAACTATCAGGGCAGCAGTGGTAGAAGCAGGACTGAAACGAATCAGACCAGCGGTGATGACTTCAGCAACCACAGTAATTGCACTATTGCCTATTCTCACGTCCACTGGGAAAGGTTCTGATATCATGATTCCGATGGCAATACCTGCATTTGGCGGGATGCTCGTGGCAGCTATCACTTATTTCATAGTGCCCGTGCTTTATAGCTGGAGGGAGGAGAGGAAGGTTAAAGGTTAGTTTGTTAAATGATAGAGGTTAGAATTTAGAGGTTAGAGGGTTAGAGATTAGATTATTAGAGGTTAGAGTGTTAGATGCTTGAGATTAGATTATTAAGGGTTAGAAGTAAGAGATTGGAGATTGGGAGGTAGGGTGTTAGAAGTTTGATTTTTAGGGAATTGGGTTTATTTGGGATCATTAAAAAAAGAAAAATGATTAGGTCATATAAAGATTTGGAGGTTTGCAAGCGGTCATTTAAGCTGGCAATGGATATCTTTTGGTTGACTCGTAAGTTTCAGAAAGATGAGATTTATTCCCTTACCTCTCAGATCACCAGATCTTCTCGATCCATCAGTGCCAACATCAGCGAGGGCTGGGCCAAACGCACCTACGATTCAGTTTTCAAGCAGCACTTGGTTCACTCTTTAGGCTCCTGCTCCGAAACAGAAAACTGGCTAGACTTTGCTTCCGAATGCAAATACATAGATGAAAAAACACACCAAGTGCTAAAGTCAGAAATAGACGAAATCGGCAAAATGCTCACAAAACTTCACCAAAACTGGAAAAGCAATGGGAAATAATTCGCTTTCAAATCGTATTTACCAAGTCGCTAACCGCTGTACGCTTTTAGCTATGCGTCTTCCGCAGTGTGCCTTTCGTTCTGTGCTTTCCGCTCTACGCCTACGCCCTACAGGGCATATTTCTATACCCTCCAATCTAATCTCCAACGGCTATCCTCTAAAATCTAATCTCCAACCTCTAAATTCTAGCATCTATCCTCTAGCATCTATCCTCCTTCTCCTACTCACCATAACCACACAAGCTCAGTCCCTTCAAGATTACCAAAAGCTTGCCCTTGAAAACAATCCGAGCCTAAAAGCCAAGTACAAGGATTTCGAAGCAGCACTTACGAAAGTGGATCAAGTTAAAAGTTTGCCCGATCCAACATTTTCTATTGGTTATTTCATTTCACCAGTGGAAACACGTGTTGGGCCACAACGCGCAAGGCTATCGCTATCACAAATGTTTCCGTGGTTTGGCACGTTCAAGGCTCAGGGAAATGTTGCTGCATTGAATGCAGAAGCTAGCTTTGAGCAGTTTCGAGAGGCGCAGAATAAAATCGAATTTGAAGTAGCTCAGGCTTACTTTCCTTTAGCTGAACTGAATGAACTGATTGCGCTGCAAAAGCAGAATTTGGAAATACTAGCTACATGGAAACGACTCGCCACCAGCCAATACGAAAATGGTAAAACGACTTTGGCAGATGCACTCAGGGTAGACCTGATGGTCAATGAGCTCAAGACTGAAATTCCACTCTTAGAGGATAAGCACCGACCTCTACAAATTGCATTCAACAGACTGCTCAATCGCGACGACTCAATAGCGATAGATGCTCAATTAGACTCTTCCGTCTCAACTTTCTCAAGTGATAGTATAAAATGGGAAGAGCACCCAAGAATATTAGAGCTCAACAAACGCATCGCTAGTAAAAAATATCAATCGGAAGCCATCGTAAAGCAGGGTGCACCCAAGCTCGGGATAGGACTAGACTATGTGATTGTGGGTGAACGGAAGGACATGGCAATAGATGGCAATGGACGTGATGCTTTCATGCCAATGGCAACTATGAGTATCCCGATATTTCGAAATAAATACAAAGCAGCGATCACAGAAACAAACCTGCAAATAGACAGCTATGAACATTCCATAACTGCTACTAAGAATGAATTGATCACACAACTAGAGAACGCCAAATATGAAGCAAAAAGGCAAGAGGATTTGAAAGCACTGTACGAGATTCAAATCACGCAGATTACCCAGATCCAACGACTACTTCTAAGTGAATTCAGTAATTCTGGCAAAGATTTGGACGAATTGCTGCTCACCCAAATGAAGTTACTCGACTATCAAATGAAAGAAGTAAAAGCAAAAACTGCAACGAATATCATCGCTCATAAAATTGACTATTTGCTTGCGCGCGACCACAATGAAACACTATTAAGATGAAGAAGCTACTAGAGAATAAATACGTGTTAATTGGACTGGCCCTTACAGTGGGATTGGCCATAGGATGGATCATAAGTCCGTCATCAAGTGAATCCAAAGATTCCTCGCATGAGCATGACTTGGCTTCAGAAAATCAAACCTGGACTTGCTCCATGCACCCACAAATAAGGCAATCGGAACCGGGAAGCTGCCCTATATGTGGAATGGACCTCATTCTGCTCAAAAGCGATATTAACAATGAACTTGATCCAGCGGCTATCAGAATGTCTGAAAATGCTATGCTCCTCGCTAGTGTGAGCACTGCGAAAGTAGAGGCCTCCAAGACTACAAAGCGTCTGAAATTGAATGGAAAAGTACAGGCTGACGAACGAAAAGTCTATGCGCAAGCTTCTCATATCGCTGGAAGAGTAGAAGAGTTAAAGGTGAATTTCACGGGTGAATATGTGAAAAAAGGCCAGACACTCGCCCGAATCTATTCACCTGAGTTAGTCACTGCGCAGGAGGAGTTATTGGAAGCACAGAAGATCAAGGACTCACAGCCTGCGCTCTTTGAAGCTGCAAAGGAAAAACTTAGAAAGTGGAAACTCAGTGACCTTCAGATCAATCAAATCTTACGCGATGGCATCATTACAGAGCATTTGGCGATCACTGCTGATGAGTCAGGTTATGTCATGAACAAGATGGTGCAGCTTGGCGATTACGTCAAAAAGGGAGCAATTATTTATGAGTTAGTTGATCTTTCTAATGTTTGGATTTTATTTGATGTTTATGAGTCTGACATTGCGTGGATAGCAAAAGGTGATGCGATTGAATTCACCGTGCGTTCGCTCCCTGGAGAGGTTTTAAAGGGAAACATCACCTACATAGATCCCGTAATTGACTCCAAGACAAGAGTAGCCAAAGCGCGAGTAGTCGTTCCAAATACAGATCTGAAGCTAAAGCCAGAAATGTTTGTAAGTGGCACAGTCAATGCAGATATAGCAAATAGCAAATCCGACTTATCTGTACCTAAAACTGCTGTAATGTGGACCGGAGAACGCTCCGTAGTTTATGTGAAAACCACAACTGATCAGGGCGTATATTTTCGAATGCGTGAGGTGACTTTAGGGTCTTCTCTAGGCGAAAGTTATCTCATCAAAGAAGGACTTTCTGATGGTGAAGAAATCGCTGTGAATGGAGCCTTCAGCATTGATGCGGCTGCACAGTTGGCAGGCAAGCCCAGCATGATGAACAAGGATGCCGGAATGGACGAAAACATTAAAGCAGGTTCACCCAAAACCCATGACCTCACGGTGAACGAATCCACTGAGATTTTCACTGTAAGTGATCTCTTCAAAAAACAACTTCAGCAAGTTTTCGAGGCTTACCTTCCGGTAAAAAATGCACTTGTTTCCAGTGATCCAGATTTGGCGCAGACCAAGGCAAAAGCGTTGATAGCTGAGCTATCTAAAGTCGATATGAAATTGCTGAAGGGTGCGGCGCACATGGCTTGGATGATGGATTTGGAGGTTCTTCAAAAATCATCAGGTATGGTCGCCAGTCAACCGAATCTTGACCATCAAAGGAAAATGCTAATGTCTTTGAGCGATCAGCTCTATCACAGTTTGAAAAAATTTCAGGTGCATGTAACTGGCTTTCGCCAATTTTGTCCAATGGCAAATGAAAATGGAGGAGCCTTTTGGCTTAGCGGCAAAGAGGAAATCCGAAACCCCTATTTTGGGGACCAAATGCTCACTTGCGGAAATGTGGAAGAACAACTCAATTAATCAATTTTACAACCAAACAAAAACCCGATTATGAAGACCATCTCAATTACACTATCAATGTTGGCTATGGTGCTAGCATGTGCCAGTCCTAAAAAAGAAACAACAGAGACTCCAGTAAAGGTGGAGACTGTCATGCAAAAGCAGGATCTTACCAATGTAATCAATGCTTATATCACGCTAAAAGACGCCTTGGTAGCTTCTGATATTGATTTAGCGAAAGCGGGTACGACTACACTCCTATCAGAACTAAAATCTGCGGAAATCGACGAATCGATCATTTCTTCGGCCAATCAAATAGCTGAAGCTAAAGACATAAAAGAGCAAAGAGCAGCTTTCAAAACGCTGACCAATCAAATGATCCCTGTGCTAAAAGCTGCCAGCAACGACATGACAGTATATGTGCAGTACTGCCCGATGGCTTTCAATAATGAGGGAGGCAACTGGCTGAGTTTATCTGAGGAAATCAGAAATCCTTACTACGGGGACATGATGCTGAAATGCGGGAGAGTGACTGAGAAACTCTAATCCACCAGATTCCGTCAAGGCCGTGACTTCACGAACTCAAAACGAGCTACTGATATCAGCTTCCAAATAAAGTAAGGGAAAGCAGTATCTGTAGCTCGTGCAGTTTTGTAGCATTGGCTACAACGAAATGTTTATCTATTTTTACACCTTGTTAAACAAAAAACCTTGGATTATGAATAGAAAACAAGCAGCAAGATCATCGCTGTTGGCCGCTTTGCTTTTGCTCAATATTGGATTGAGCTTCGGTCAAACTAAACTTATCGAAAAAGTAGAGCAGAAGCCTGGTGAAATTATCATTCCGTATGAAAAATACGAGCTTGACAATGGCCTTACCCTCATTATTCACGAAGACCACTCGGATCCTCTAGTGCATGTGGACGTAACTTATCACGTTGGTTCATCAAGAGAAGAGTTGAATAAATCAGGATTTGCTCACTTCTTTGAGCACATGATGTTCCAAGGATCGGACAATGTGGCGGATGAAGAGCATTTCAAAATTGTAAGTGAATCTGGAGGTACGCTTAATGGCACCACCAACCGTGACCGTACCAATTATTTTGAAACCCTTCCTAGAAACCAACTGGAAACAGCCCTTTGGTTAGAAGCAGACAGAATGGGCTTTTTGCTGGATGCCGTGACTCAAAAGAAATTTGAGGTTCAACGTGAAACAGTCAAAAATGAAAAAGGTCAAAATTATGACAACAGACCTTACGGTTTGTTTAGCGAAAACAATGCGCGAGCACTTTACCCTTTCGGACACCCATACTCTTGGTTAACCATCGGTATTCTAGAGGATTTGGATCGTGTGGATGTTACCGATCTCAAGAAATTCTTTTTGAGATGGTATGGGCCAAATAATGCCACCTTGACAGTCGGTGGTGATGTAGATGTGAAAGAAGTAATCACGAAAGTGGAGAAGTACTTTGGAAGTATCCCTAGAGGTCCTGAGGTAGAGCCACTTAACATAGATGCTCCAGAACTCGACCAAGACAGATATATCTCCTACGTAGATAAAAATATTCGATTCCCAGCGCTGCTTATGACCTACCCTACAGTACCGCAGTTTCACAAAGATGAGGCAGCGCTAGATTGCCTTGGGGAGATCCTAGGTACAGGTAAAGACAGTTACTTCTACAAGACTTTTGTCCAAACGCAAAAAGCCATTCAGTCAAGCGTTTTTCACAGTACCAGTGAGCTAGCAGGCGAATTCACCATGTTTGTACTTCCATTTCCTGGAAAGTCTCTAAGTGACTTTGAGGCAGAGATGCGTCAGGGTCTTGCTGATTTCGAGAAAAATGGAGTGTCTGATCAAGATATTCAAAAATTCAAAGCCCGATATGAATCAAGAACGATTAATGGACTTGCTACGGTGAGTGGCAAAGTATCTCAGCTAGCTGCGTATGAAACCTACACAGGTAACCCAAATTACATCCAGACTCAGCTGAACCAATATTTGGCTGTGACCAAAGAGGACGTGATTCGTGTGTATAACCAGTACATCAAGGGTAAATATGCGGTGATTCAGAGTGTGCTAGCCTCAGAGGACGGCATTCCTGCGAAACCAGATAATTACACACCGGCTAAGGATAGCGAAAATCCTTTCCCAATGACTGATTATTCTGGATTGACTTATAACAAAGCAAAAGATAACTTCGACAGAAGTGAGCGACCTACTCCTGGTCAAAGTCCTTTGGTACAAGTACCTGAAATCTGGAAAGCTACTACCAAAAACGGTATCAAAATTATTGGTACTAAATCATCAGAGATACCAACTGTAGCTGTCGATCTGACCATCAACGGTGGTCATAAATTAGAAGTAACCAATCCTAAGAAAGCAGGTTTGGCACAAATGACTGCTGCTATGCTCAACGAAACTACAGAGAACTATACTTCAGCCGAGATGTCAGTTGCACTGGAAAAGCTAGGTAGCAGTATCAATGTATACTCTGGTGATAATAGCACCGTCATCTCCGTGAGGTCTCTTACAAAAAACATAGACGAGACATTGGCCTTGATGGAAGAAACCTTGAAACGTCCAAAGTTCACTCAAGAAGATTTCGATCGGGTAAAAAACCAACAGCTCGAAGGAGTGAAGTCTCAAGAAAAACAGCCAGTATCAATCGCTGAGAATGTTTACAGAAGATTGCTATACGGAGACGAAAACATCAATTCTGTACCAGCATCAGGCATAGAGGAGACGGTTGCTAACATAACTCTGGATGATGTAAAGAACTTCTACAGCACCTACTATTCACCGAATGTATCAGAACTTGTGATTGTAGGTGATATTGATAAGAAAACGATCATGAAGAAGATTGCTTTCCTAGAGGACTGGAAAAACAAATCCGTGACGATACCTGATCTCGTGTCTAATGTAGACGCTGAACCAACGAAAATCTACCTAGTGGACAAGGAGCAAGCGCCTCAATCAGAGATCCGTATCGGATATCTCACAGATATGACTTACGATGCTACAGGCGAATACTATGAAGCCAACCTTATGAACTACAATTTAGGAGGTGCTTTCAACAGTCGCATTAACTTGAATCTGAGAGAAGATAAAGGCTATACCTATGGAGCACGCTCAGGTTTTGGAAGCGGTGATGAAGAAGGACCATTCACAGCCAGCGCAGGTGTGCGAGCGAACGTTACGGATAGTGCAGTAGCAGAATTCATGAAAGAAATCATGCTCTACGCAGACAAAGGAACTGACGAAGAGGAGCTCACTTTCATGAAAAACTCAATCGGCCAACGTGACGCACGTTCTTACGAAACTCCCGATCAAAAGACAGGTTTCTTGAGAAGAATCGTGCATTATGACCTAGATGAGAGCTATGTGAAAACTCAAAATGAGATGATCAATGGCATGACCGTAGCTAGAGTTAATGAACTAGCTAAAAAGCATTTGCCATATGATAAAATGAACATCGTAGTGGTGGGTGACAAGGCTTCCATAGAGCCAGGTCTCAAACGCCTAGGTTACGAAATCGTATACCTAGATGCGAAAGGAAACGTGATAGAGGACAATACTAAGATCGATACGGATAAGTAGTCAGGTTTCACTCTGAGGAAATCAGAAATTCCTACTACAGGGACATGATGCTGAAATGTGGAAGAGTGACTGAGAAACTCTAATCCACCAGATTCCGTCAAGAGCGTGATATTTCAAGTAGTGATAGTAGAAGCACAATAGGTCGGCAAGGATAAATGATTAAATAACAATTGACTGCCTCTTGTGGTTGGCTGGTGTTCAAATCGTTTAGTCATTATTATAACACTTAGCTTCTCAGGTTGCACTGTCAATGATCTTTGACTGATATATTTTCTTCAAGATTAAGTCAGCACCTAGCCAATTTAAGCCGAAATGGCTTAAATTGGCCATTGCTACATAACGACCGCATGGGCCTTCAGGAATTTATCAATTACGAAATCCTTAATATCAAAGGATTCATTCTTACGCCAGCAAACATCCTACAAGTACTATTGATACTTGTGTCTACTTGGGTGCTTTTATGGTTTACTCATAAGTTCATTAAGCGCAGATTTACTACTTCGATATATGATGTAGGCAGAGGAGAGGCTTTCTATCAGATAGTGAGATATGTGGTGTGGATTCTCTCTGTAGCCTTGATGCTCGATTCAATTGGTGTAGAAATCACCTTACTCCTTGCGGGTTCTGCTGCACTTTTAGTTGGATTGGGCTTTGGTATTCAACAGATATTCAATGATGTAGTGAGTGGAATTTTGC
>JBLIFO010000077.1:0-12075 GCA_047633875.1 Marinoscillum sp.
GTGGTAAAGAGGTATCTAGATAATAAAGAGTTTTCGAGTAGCTTTTGAAAGAAGCTTCTACTAGAGACTTGGCTGGACTAAAAGTACCAACGGCACTAGGGCAAAAAGTCAGATTTTATGTGTCAGAGTGTTTTGATTTTATCTTTGCACATGAGCTAAGGCATTTAGTGCAGATCAATCAAATGCTAAGACTACATTCTCAAATAAGTGTTTAAATAATTGCTCATATTCCCTTTCAAATGGGATTAAGCTATATTGCCCAACTATTAATTAGATGTTAAGAAATGTTGTGGAATGTTTGATAAATTTTTAGAGGGTAATCAATATTATGATTATCCATCATTGGAAGTTGCGGTGTTTTCGCTGCTTTTGGCTCTCATCCTTAGTACAGGTATCGCTTATACTTATCGGTTTACATTTAGCGGGGAGTTTTACTCCAAAAGCTTCTTTCAAGCAATGATTCTGAGTCCATTGGTTACTGCTATGATCATGATGGCAGTAGGTAATAATCTTGCCGTTGGTTTTGGTATTATGGGAGCAGTAGCCATCATTCGGTTTAGAACCAACATTCAGAATCCACGAAACATCATTTTCATTTTTTCTGCTCTTTCAGTTGGAATAGCTTGCGGGGTTTATGGTTACTCCGTAGCAATAGGTGGAACGGTCATTTTTGTGATCACAGCCCTTTTGCTGCATTGGTCGCCTGCTGGAGGGGCACAGCCGGTCATATTTGAAATAATATGTCAATGCTCCGATCTACAATTAATTGGAGAGGTAAAAGCATACATTAAAGAAAGGAGTATGACTTTTGAGGAAAAGGAATACCGTAAAAGGACTCTGCTAGAAAATAGATATGTCTATATAGTATCGCTCAAAAAAGAGACTGATATTGTTTCATTATTTAACCATCTGGAGGCCATAGAAGGGTTGATAGATGTGAGGATTTCCAAGAAAACAATTACTGAAGTACTTTGAAGAAAGTAGGAAAATATCTTTTTGTGTCCGTTTGGATACTGCTTGCCATTGCGCTAGCTATTATATCATTGCGCTATAAAAGTAGGACAGAGGCGCTTGTTGCGGTTGTTACCTCGCAGGAAGTATCCATTAGCTTTAAGAGCCCTGTTGTAGTATCGAATATTTTTGTAATACCTGGGCAGGAAGTGAATCAAGGCGATACGCTTTTGATTGTATCTAGACCGGATCTAGAACTTGATATCGAACAAAAACTGAATGAAATCGAAAGTCTGCAAAGTAATATCATTCAGGCAGAGCATGATTTTTTAAGCCGTATAGAGCTTTTGAAACTAGAGCGTGACTCAAAAATCAATCGATTGACTGCAGAGCTTAATACTATTAAGACAGAATTGAATCAACAAGCTATCATCAAGCAAAGACTATCCTCAAATGAATCTATAAATCTCTCGGATTCGGTGGTACTTATTCAAGCACAAGCCATAGAACAAGAAATAGCGGATCTCAATCGTTATTTTGCCAAGGAAATTGGGCGAAAGAGGTCCATGTTAAATGATGATCTAGAAATAATGGGCCGAAGCTTGGCTTTGACTAAAAGAGAATTGGAAAGTCTCTATGATCAAAAAGGTAATCTTATCCGAACAGCCAGGTTCAAAGGCGTAGTAGGTACACTGACTGCCCAAATAGATGAATTGGTTGCACCATACAAAACGTTGCTTTCTCTTTATGAAGCACAACCTACACTAATCAAGGCTTTTCAAAATGAGCAATTGGCTGTAATTGTAAGTCCTGGAGATTCTGTTAGGGTTGTATCAGAAAATCGCCTTTATAGTGCAATGGGTGTTGTTATTGAGCTAGGGGCGAGGATCACTAATTATCCAGATAAGATTCAACCGATAAATGCTCAAACGCTAAGTTATGGGCAAGAAATATTTATAGAAATTTCTTCACAGAACACTTTCTTAAATGGTGAAAAAGTCTTCGTTTATAAAAAGGAAAATGAAGTCAATTAGTGCGTCTGTATTTCTATTCGTATCTCTTGTCACGGCGGCCCAAAGTCAAGTTGATAAATTTCTATCATCAGAGATCACAGATACCGAATACATCATCCAAAAACTTTCCGCTGATTATATTAACGAGCATAATTTTGCTTCACCTTGGCTGAGAGAATTGGATTTCAGAGTTAGAACAGGAGATCAAGAAACACCAATTGATGAATACAGAGCACGTCTTGGTTTAATCAATCCATTTGAAATAAAAGCAAATAGTGACTATGCTAAGCTCTTGTCTAGTCAAAACGCATTTAATCGTGAGGCCGTAATCAACGACGTATTACTTGGTAGATATGAACTCATTCTTGAAAATTATTACCTAAGTGAAATGAGTCGATTGATTACTGAGCGGATTCGGACATTTCGATATTTAGAAGAAATTTCACTCACAGGAAAGGTGAAATTGGACAATCTGATTGATATGGAAGCCACTAAAACCAAACTTCTCTTGCGTCAGATCGAGCTAGGAAAAAAAAAGGTGTTCGTAGATAAGTCAATACAGACTAAGACAGGGAATGCCATCAGTTGGGAACAGTTTAATTGGGTTGCTACAGAAGTATTGATACAGTATTGCTATGATCTTGTTGAGGCTCCATATTTAGCCACGATTGCCAATGAGCAAAAGTTAGAGTTGAAAAGACAAGAATTCAAGATTGACAAAGCCGAGGCATTCAGCAATATTGGGTTTATACAAGGAGAATATGATGTAACTCGCGGTAATGCTTTCAATGAGCATTTGGGATTTCAAATCGGTGTTCAAATTCCCCTTTTTAATCAAGATAAACCTAGCCTTCAAAGAAAGGAATTAGATATGATTTCTGCAGAGGTCAAAGCAAAAACTGTCTCCGATGAGGAGGACTGGGAGTACGATAAGTTGTTGTCGGATATAGAAAGTGCAAAACAAAGTCTTGAGGTTCTTATCAATCAGCAAGTCAAATTATCAGATTACAAGAATTTGGCGGCAACTGTAAAAGGGGAGGTAGATATCATTGAATCACTGAACGATTATGATTTTTTTCTTTCAGAAAAATTTTTAGCAACTGTTTGTTTAATCAGGACTAAATGTATTCAAGTGATCCATCAAAAAGGTAAGCTATTTGATGCTAATGGTGCAATCAATCATTTGAGTGAAGAAGCTGCATTACTTGAGATTAGTAAGTAATTAAAAAGACGTTTCAAGAGGTTGAGTCAAAGTGAATATAACAACTCTTAAAACGTCTTTTAGCTGTAAATAATTACCCTTCTATAATGATTACTTTATCCATTACGTCACCTTGCTTGATAGCGTCGATCACGTCCAAGCCTTCTACCACCTTGCCAAATACTGTGTGATTTCTATCTAAGTGAGCAGTATTTTTTCTGCTATGGCAGATGAAAAATTGTGATCCTCCAGTATTTCTTCCTGCATGTGCCATTGACAACACGCCTCTGTCATGGTATTGGTTTTCACCATCCAACTCACAATCAATGTGGTAACCTGGTCCACCAGCACCATTACCAGTAGGACAACCTCCTTGAATTACGAAATCAGGAAGTACTCTGTGGAATGTTAATCCATCGTAAAATCCTTTTTCAATTAAATCAATAAAATTTGCAACAGCTTTAGGAGCATCCTTTTCGAAGAACTCAATCTTCATTACACCTTTAGCGGTGTGTATTTCTGCCTTTTTCATAGTATATCTTTTATCAGGAGGCAAACTTATAAGTACCCACTCTAATTTGGAATACCTTTGCCTTTTAATTGAAATATAGTATGCTACTTTCTCCAGTCGAAATCGGACGGATCAACAATCTTCAAGTACTAAAATCCACAGAGCAGGGGCTCTATTTGGGAGATGATATTGAAGAAATTCTCCTTCCCAACAAATATATACCTGAAGGCTTGGCCATTGGGGATTACATAGACGTATTCGTTTACACTGATTCTGAAGATCGCATTATTGCTACCAATCTTGAGCCTAATGTGATGCGAGATGAATTTGCTTATTTAAAGGTGAAGGATGTTACCTCATTCGGAGCATTTATGGATTGGGGCTTAGAAAAGGACTTGCTAGTGCCCTACAAGGAGCAAATAGATAAAATGGAGAAGGATAAGTCTTATCTCATCTACATGTATCTGGATAACGTTACTGATAGATTGGTTGCAAGTAGTCATCTCACCAAATTTCTCAACAACAATAATTGTCAGCTTAAGATAGGTGAGATGGTGAGTATACTTGTAGGAGATGAACATGAACTAGGCTACCAATGTATCATTGACAATCGGTACAGAGGGATGATTTACAAAAATCAAATCTTCAGGAAAGTTAAGCCAGGTGATAGAACTACGGCGTATGTTCAGCAGATGCGTCCGGACTTCAAAATTGATTTAGTACTGGACAAAGTTGGTCAAGAGGCAATAGAGCCAAATGCCAAGAAGGTGATGAAGGTGCTAAAAGAGAATGAGGGATTCTTACCTCTTCATGATAAAAGTACACCAGAGGAAATCAAAGACACGCTACAGCTCAGCAAGAAAAATTTCAAGAGGGCAGTAGGGGTGCTATATAAAAAGAGATTGATCTCAATAGAGGACGCAGGCATTCGTGTTCTGGATGAATCCACAGACGATTCTCCGAAAAAATGAGCAAAAAAAAGCCCCGACAGAATTGTCGGGGCTTTTTGTTTTCCTGTTGTTAGGATTACAATTTCTTGATTATTGCATTGATGTTATGATCTTTCACCAATTCTTGAGTGAATTTCATTTGTCCGTGGGGCACAAATATCTGAAATTTACCATTTTTCATATTTGCTAGCGTCTCAAGAAGTTTCCATTTATTGATGATCTCATTCTTGTCATCCATTTTAGTGGAAATCTCAAAATATGCGCGTGTATCATTTTTAGTAGCCGTAACATCCGCAGTGAAATTCACCTCTTTGGTTTTTCCAATTAGCTGGTAAGGAGTATCATAATCCTCAAGATCGGCCTTGATATTGTCATATCCTTGTTTTTTAATACTTTCGATTGCGGTTACAAGTAGCTCGTCATAAGAAAGTCTACTTCTTGTTTGTTGTAGCATTTGATAAAATTTTATGTTTTTGCTATACCTGAAGAACGGATTAGTAAATCCCAAATAATCAGCAGATTATAGTTTTCACAAAATTAACAAAAAAATACTGCTTATTAAATATTCAATCGTCTTTTCTTGGTGGCGTAATCATGATATGTGCTCTATGTGTGCCTGGATCCATTATCCAAGGACCACCTTCTGACAAAGGAGCTGTGGGTAAGCCTGTACTTTCTGGTGTAGCAAAAGGGATGTAAAATACGTAACGAAGATTCAAGTCTGATAAAGTACCATTTTCATCAATTGTGCCATTTAGTACAATCAAAGTAGATTTATCGGGCATATTGAGGCTTTTGGACTTTACTTCTGCTTCTCTAATATCGAATATCTCTTTAAAGGATTTACCTTCATTTTTTAATTTTCTACCTCTTGACATAAATGGGTCAAGCTCTTTATGATAGGCTGCTACACTAAATCCTTCTTTTGTTGGATCGTCGCCTAAGCAAATCATTTGATTAGTCCCTTTGCGAAAGACTTTAAAACTTCCAGACTCATCAAATCCATATATAGTAGCATCAGCTCTTAAAGCTTCTGGAGCTGCAAGTACAGCTTGTTCCTCATATGATTGTGCATTGATTGTTTGTCGAAATGCAAAGAACAGTATCAAAATGAGAAATTTTACGATTGGTCGTTTCATGATTTACAGGGAATAATACTGATAAAGGGGTTTAAATAAATCTTTTGAGTCTTGCGCATCCAATTTGAGTTTGGAACGTTATTTGCCTAAATCCATTCGGTTTTAAACTATTTATCAGAAGATAAACAACTCAAATGAAAACAACTAATAGACTATCAATTGGTCAACTATTGTCCGTAGTATTGATTGGGGTACTAATGCTTGGTGCCTCTTCATGCAAAAACAAAAAGAAAGTAAGTGAAGTCACCGATCCTGCAGCTGCAAAGGCTCAAATCGAGCAAGATCTGGAGGATGAAGAGATGGATGAAGTCACGGAGCCTGTTCGGATTGCTACAAAAGCACCAAGTAAGACTGAAAAATTGGAGAATTATTTCATTGCTATCGCTACAGGAACTGACGCATCAGCTAATGCCAATATCAATGAAGCAATAGGACTTTTTAGTAATCAGGCAGCTACAGTGTTGATCATTATCTATAATGCTGATGGCACGACGGATTATGATGAACCTACAACAATCAGAAAATATCTGGAGTATCTGAAAGATACTAAGAACAATTCTGCGAAAGTGGAAGAAATGGTGCTGGATGAGAAAGGAATGATTAAAGAACTGGTTTTAAAGAAATAATAAGATGAGAAATATTAAATATATATCCGTACTAGCTGTCCTTTTCTTCACTCTCACGAGTTATGCTCAGGACACCATCAGCCCTAAGCGTAAGCAGGCAATTGACTCTTTAGCTTTAGAAAAGGTCAAGGATTTAAGTAAATACATTTCCATTATTGGTGATAAGAAGACTTCATATTCTGAGGCTCAGCGGGTAATGGATCGTGCTGAGGAGCTCTTTGCGTCAGGAAGTGAAATGGGAGTTAGTTCATTGAGCAATGAAAAGGTCAATTACTACAAAGTAAGAGAGTATTTCGGAAGGTTAATGGCCTTGAATTACGATAAGGTGAAAATCCAATGGTATGATATCCACTATATTAGTGATTTAGAAATGCAGCCAGATGGCGTTTTTGTTGGAGTCATAACAGTCTATCAGAAATTTGAAGGAACTTCGGATGATGGGTTGAATTATAAAGACACCACTAAGAAGGATATCACTATCTATGTCAAGAAAAAATCCACTCAAATAGCTGGACGCACCATTGACTTCTGGGATGTTATGCTTGGTGACATCAGAGTAACAGAAACTACTTTATGAAATACCTGTTCGCAGGCTTATCGATTTTCATAATCATATACACATCCAAAGGGCAGACAAACCCTTTGGATGATATGAAGTTTACTGAGGACGTACTATATGCGTCCACAAAGCAAGTGAATCAATTTTTTCATCGTTTCAACGGTGAGGAGGATACGAAGGGCAATCGGCTTTATGATGGTGACAAAAACTATCGAGATCCCAATTTGAGAAAGGATTATTTGATTAACCTGTTTGATCTTCAAAACAGCAATCTTGATGCTCCTCTGGTCAAAGAATTCATAAAGGAGGTCATTGACAAAAAAAATCCCAAATACATCGATCTGCATGACAAGGAACTAATGGCTGAGGCTATGGCTAACTTTGTCTACGAAGGAAGAGAGGTACAATTGACTTTGATTTTCAAATTGCAGCGACAAGCAAAAGGGTCAGAGTGGGTCTTTGATCATGTTCGCTTTCCTGCTTTGGAGAGAACTTTCAAGATGGACACTACCGAAACAAAGGATTTCATTCACCCAATGAGTCATGAGCTTGACTTTATGAATCTCAAAAAAGTATTAGAAAATACCCAGCACCCAGAGCAGCTTACACCAAGAGGTTTTGAGCCAGATATTTTATCCATTTTTTTGTTCGAAATCAAAAAGGGAAGACTCAGATTTCAAAGCATTACCAACTTAAAATTTCACTATTTAGGACTTGAAGACTGGTATTTCGAAATTGCCCAATTCAATAGATCAGGGTATAACAGTGGATGGTTGATTTCTAACCTCGTAAAAGCAGATAAAGATCAAAAATTGATGCTGAAAGAATTCATTTATGATTAAAACTTATTCTCGTCTTTTTACCCTTTGGGTAGTTTTCGCCATCATTTATACACATACCATCAGCGCTCAGGAGATTACTGATCAAACTGAAAAGCAAAAAGAGGATGTGCGAGGCATGGTCAATTTTTATGAGTACATGCTCAATACAGTCGGTGCTAAAAATACTATTAGCAGAGACAAAGAAGTCATTATTAACAATAGCTATTTGAAGATTTTCGACAGCAATAATGTTCAAATAGAGGACGATCTTTTAGCCCAACGAAGCGCTATTGTGAATAAAGATGTGACCGCTTATTTGAGAGATGTCGACTTCTTTTTCAATGATATTCAATTCACTTTCAGTGAAATAACCATTGAACCTAAAGAGGCAAACGGAGAGACGTATTTTCTAGCTAGTTTCAATTCGAAGATTGAAGGTGCCACATTAGAGGGCGAACAGTTTGTAAGGCAATCTCCGAGATTCATAGAGTTTAATCTAAACAAGAGCAACTCAGAGTTCAAGATTGCGAGTATTTACACTACCAAAGTAACAAGAGAAGAAGAATTGCGTGAATGGTGGGCGGGTTTGTCGTATGGATGGACGAAAATACTCTTACCAAGAAATTATTCAGATGAATCAATCAGCAATGAGATGCTCGTGAAGCTAGCATCGGTAGATAGTCTTGATTTATCAAGCAATGCGATGATACTCGATATTAAACCACTTGCAGCTCTAAAAGATCTTAAGTATTTAAACTTGAAAGACACTAAAATTCTAGATATAAGCGCCCTAAGAGGTGCTAGGAATTTAAGATCGCTTAATCTAGCTGGCACCAACATTAGAGATATCGACGTGGTTAACTATTTCGGCAATTTGGAGGTGTTAGATATTTCCAATTCTATAGTTAATGATGTTAGCGCTATAGCTCGTCTGGAGAAGCTCCAGGTACTACGTGCATCGGGTTCTGGTATTTCATCCTTTACGCCTATTTCGAATTTACAAGCACTTAGAGAGCTAGATCTGTCTAAAACTTCTTTTAGCGAGACTGGCACACTGGCACTACTAAAAAATCTTCAACTTCTTGATATCTCCAGAACAGGTGTAAGCTCCTTAGATGGGATTTTAAACCTCTCAAAGCTTGAGTCAATCGATTTCTCAGAAACACTCGTTACTAATACTCAGGCTCTTGCCAATCTTTCAAATCTGCGAGAGGTTTCGATGAATAGAACCAGAGTGGAAATCCTTGAGCCACTTTCTAAATTGAAAAGCTTGCAGAAAGTATCTGCTGATTATGCAGGAGTTACCGAGAAAGTAGCATCTGACTTTATGACTAAAAATAAAGGCGTGGTAGTCATCACGAATAGTGAGAAGGTATTGAGCTGGTGGGATGAGTTACCAATAGAATGGAAGAATCTATTTAAGAAACAAATGGCTATTGAAAAGCCTACTAAGACTGATTTGACTCGTCTTTTGAATAGTGACTCGTTGGATATATCAGGCAATTCATTACTCAGTGGTAGTCCACTTACTAAGTTTAAACGATTGGAATATTTAAATATCAGTAGAAATCTCTTTGTCAATTTAGATTTCTTGAAGAACATGCCTGAGCTTAAAGTGCTGAACGCTAATTATCTACCTATTGACAATCTCCAAGCACTTGGAGCTAATAAAAACCTTGAGCGTTTATATCTGAAAGCATGTATCATTAAAGAAATTGATCCATTGATTGGTCTCAATAGGCTGAAACTGCTTGATATCTCTGAAACTCAAGTAAAACAAGAGCGAATCAAAGAATTTCTAGCTGCAACTGAAGGCGCCGTAGTGATCTATGAGACAGAGGACTTGAAAATTTGGTATGAGCAGCTCACACCCAATTGGAAAAATGTATTTAATGTGAGCGTTATCGACGCTTATCACCTGCATGCACTAGTACAAAGTAAAAAGGCAGTGATTACGGATATTCCGGTTACTTCACTGATTCCTTTGCAGCGATTTAACGTCCTTCGAGAAGTTGAAATTTCAAATCTGAACATCTCATCATTAGAAGAATTGACGATACATGAAGGTCTCACTTCATTGGTCTTTCGCAATAGTCCTTTGGCTAGTTTGGACTATATCGACCGTTTTCGCAAGCTTCAGATCCTTGATATCTCTAATACAGCTGTGGATGATCTACGGCCATTATCTGACCTTACGGAATTAGAAGAATTGAATTTTTCGGGAACGGCGATCAAAAAACTCAAGGGACTTGAAGCATCAAAAAAACTACTTAAACTGAATATAAGCAACACTAGAGTTTGGCAACTGGATAGGCTTTACGATATTCGCACCTTAAATACGCTCACCTGCTACAATACACGAATAAGAACGAATGAAATAGCAGAATTCAAGTCGAATTTTCCGTCTTGTGAGTTGACCTACTATTAAATACAATTACAAGTAATGAATACTTTTCAATTATCATCCTTAGTTAAAAACGCTCTTTTATCAATATTAATTTTCTTAGGATCCTTCACCGCAATAGCACAGGAAGAAATAGTTGAGGATGAGCCAACTTCTCTTAATGAGCGATATGATAAGCTTATGGAAAAGGCTTCCAATTATCAGCAGTATAAAGTCATAAAGGAAACGCAAATTGTAGAATTGTGGGCAAGTGTCAATGACACTTTAAACGATAAAACAGATGAAGTTTCAAGCCTGAAGAGTTCTTTGGTTGGTTCCAAATCACAGATTGATAGTTTGAAAGTGAAATTGAATCAAGCAAATATTGAACTTGAGAATAGTGAAGAAAGCAATGCTACTATTTCATTTTTCGGAGCTGATTTGAATAAAGGTACCTATCACGCTCTCGTTTGGGGAATAATCATTTTATTGATTGCAGGATGTGCAGGCTTATACCTGATGTTTCTTGGCAGCAATTCACATACCTCTAGGCTCAAAAGAGACAATGAATTTCTAAGAAACGAACTAGAGGATTTTAAGGATAAATCCAGAGAAACACAAGTAAGGTTGAAGCGGGAGCTTCAAACTGCGGTAAATGCACTAGAAGATATAAAAAGAGGAGGGAGCCAAAGGAGATAAGATCTCTTAGGTATTAAGCCATCTCCAAAACTTGCCAATCATTGTTGTTGGCTTTGGTCGCTGATCTATTTCAGCGACTTTTTTGTCGGCTTGCTTTTTCTTTGATTTCGGCTGCTGACTAGGCGTACTTACTTTAGCTTTATAGTGCCTTTCTTTTAGTTTTCTGATTTGCTCTTTTTCTTTTCTTTCAGCGCGTTCCTTTTGTTCTTCAATTCGTCTCTCTTGAGCACGCTTACTTCTTAGACGTTTTTCTTCTAGTTGCTCACGCGTCAGTCTTGGTCTGGAATTACGACGGTCATGTTGGATGATTCTTACTTCTGGTGCTTTATCCGCTTCAACCACTTCTGTTTCATCATCATTCACTGTTTCCTCATTAGCTTCTTCAGCGACTTTCTTTTGAGGTAATTCTATTTTACCTAATACTTTCAGTCCAGGCAGTTCAATCTTAGGCGATTTTATGACCTGCACATTTTCATCAAGCGCTGATAATTCACTAAAAGTCAATTGATCTTCACTGTTCTTGATTGATCTGAGCAGCTCAGGAGTTACTAGTTGACTTGATGTTTCCTCTATTGGAGTCTCAACTTCACTTTTCACTTCTGGAATATTTACCTCAGTATCAATGGGGGTAAGTACCTCCTCATCTTTAGATGTAATAATAGGGGATTCTTCGACTTCTGCTATGATTTCTTCCTCTTCTTTGGCTTGTTCTAGCTCTTCAGTCTTGGCAGTCAATACTTCCGCTGCTAGCACTTCCGTTTTGTTGAATTTCGAAAGAAGATAAGCTTCGCCATCCTCGGGCACTTTCACATTGGGATGATCTTTGATTTCAATACCTTGCTCGGACAGTATATTCACTGCTTCTTCTGTGGATATTTCCAATTGTCTCGCTAGTTGTCCAAGTCTCATAGGGTAATTATTCTCTTAAATTGTGGTGATGGTAAAATTAGAAACAAAGGCCTAGCAATAGAAATCAAATTGAAATAAGATCAATTTAGTTTTGAAATAAATCAGAACCTTTTGGTCTAACCTACAAACTTTCGAATATGTTCCTCAATCTGAGAGATGAGCTCCTTTCTCGCTTCGAAAGATGCCCAAGCCATGTGAGGTGTGACTAAACAGTTTTCGAGACCAATTAAAGGATGATCGGAACTTGGTGGTTCTTCACTTAATACATCTAATCCAGCTCCTCGAAGCCTTCCATTCTTAATAGCAATGGCTA
>JBLIFO010000078.1:0-12026 GCA_047633875.1 Marinoscillum sp.
ACCCATAGTCAAAGTAACCTTGTCGCTCACATTCCAGTAAGCATACATTTGATTCACAATTGATCCGCCTATAGGCGCACCAAAAGCTGCTTCGATACCTCTTGGTCCGAAAACTAAATCAGCAACCACACCCGTTTTTTCACCTTCATATGACCCTACCAAATTAACCATGCCCATAGAAAAGCCTGTTCCTGATGTAAAGGAAGTATTAGGAGTAGCTGATGCTCCGTAACCTGGATTAGCTTTGAAATAAGTGTCAACTGTACCGCTCAATGAGAAAGCAGGCGCTTCTTCAGCTTGTGCCTCCATTGTTGTCTCAGACATCTCTTGCGCCTGTACTGAGATTGCCGCTACGCCCAAGGCTGCAGCAAACAAGAATTTTTTTGATAAAGTAGTTATTGTATTCATGTCTTTATTTTAAAAATGGATGTTATTAAAGTTTGAATTAAAGGCCAGCAAACCCAGAGAGCTTGCTGACCCCTTATCTTAAAGTTTTTATTATTCTGAGATGATTGTATAACCTCTGATTCCGTGCTCATGGCTATCCAATCCTTCTTTCTCATGTTGCTCAGATACTCTGATACCCATAGTGAGTTTCAACACATAGAAGATGATGAATGCACTGATGAAAGCAGCAGCTCCACATACAGCCACACCGATAAGTTGTGTCAAGAAGTTGTGATCAGGATTTGTTGAGAAGATACCTACAGCTAGTGTTCCCCAGATACCGCATACCAAGTGAACAGATACTGCACCCACTACATCATCCAATTTGAATTTGTCAAGTGTAATGGCAGAGAATACTACGATGACACCAGCGATAACTCCTACTAGGATCGCGTTTCCTGGCTCGATAACGTCTGCACCTGCAGTGATACCTACCAGACCAGCTAGGATACCATTCAGTACCATACCCAAATCCAATCTTTTGAACACTAAGTATCCTGTCACGAAACCACCAAGTCCACCAGCACAAGCTGCTAGAGAAGTAGTCACCAATACGAATGATACTAGTCCTGGATCAGCAGAAAGAACAGAACCTCCGTTGAAACCGAACCAACCTAACCAAAGAAGGAACACACCGATTACAGCCAAAGGCACAGAAGAACCTGGCTTATCGATTACTTTTCCGTCAACGTATTTCCCAAGTCTTGGTCCGAGGATCATGATACCAGCCAAAGCTCCCCATCCACCTACTGAGTGAACAAGTGTAGAACCAGCGAAATCATAGAAGCCCATTTCGTTTAGAGCTCCACCACCCCATTTCCAGCTACCGATGATAGGGTAAACTAGACCAACGAAGATCAAAGTGAAAATCAGATAAGCACCAAGCTTGATACGCTCAGCTACAGCTCCAGATACAATCGTAGCAGCAGTAGCAGCAAACATTGCTTGGAACAAGAAATCTGTCCAGTAAGTGTATCCACCATTGTAGCCTAAGTCTAAAGCTCCATCTACCAATGGTGCTTCAAGTCCAAAACCAGCAAAACCGAACCATCCGGATGCTGGATCCTCAAAACCTGGATACATTAGGTTGAAACCTACCAAAGCGTAAGTCAAAATTCCTATAATAGGAGTCAGCGTGTTTTTGAACAAAATGTTCACAGTGTTCTTCGACTGACCAAAACCTGCTTCTACACCTGCAAAGCCAAGGTGCATAATAAATACCAAAGCAGTGGCAAGCATCATCCAGATGTTGTTAGCCGTGAGTAATACGGCCGCAATATCTGCACTGTAGTCCACAGCAGCGGCTACAGTTTCGACAACTTCAGGTGTAGCTTCAACGATTGTCTCTGCTACAGCTACCGAATCTTGTCCAATCATCAATAAGTTGGTGATCATGTTCATAGTTTTAGAGTTGGTAAAAAATTGTTTTTATATCTTTCTAATCATCCGTATAAATACCTACTTAGGTATCCGTCGGAATTCCAAAGAAAGGAACTTAATATTCAATAATCAAATAGTGAATTTTCAAAAATCCACTATTTACCTACCCCTTTAAGCCACCAATTAGCTAATTATTTGAAATATCTTCAAAATATTGTTAGATCTGTTGGGAATCGTAATTTTCATGTTTATTTCAGCGTAGCAACTTGAACATTTTGTAAAAATTAAAAAAGACAAAATAATTTCCCGTTTTTCGTATTTTCCATTGAATATTTTGAAATATTGACAACTAAATACCAAATTAAATATCGCACACTCAACAAAGTCGTAATTTAATTGGACAAATCGCAAAACACGGGACTATTACATATAGTATATTCGTCATCAATTTTAAGCTATGAACATTCACGACATATTATTCCAGTTAGGAGAAGACTCTATCCACCAAAGTCATCCTGCAAGTCCTCCTATATATCAGACGAGCAATTTTACCTTTGAGAATGTGGCTAATATGAGCAGCGCATTAGCAAATGAACACGTAGAGCCATTTTATACGCGTGGAGCTAACCCTACAGTACTGTTGCTTCAGAAAAAAATAGCTGCACTAGAGCAGACAGATGCGGCATTGATATTCTCCAGTGGCAGTGCGGCAATTAGCGCTGCGGTACTATCGCAAGTGAAATCCGGAGATCATATCGTATGTGTATCCAATCCTTACAGTTGGACTAAAAAGCTATTAACTGTGATTTTGGAGAAGTTTGGGGTAACCAATGATTTTCCATCGGCGAATAATACAGATGCAATCATCGCTAGTTGCAAACCTAATACTAGGCTGATCTATTTGGAAAGCCCAAATTCATGGACCTATGAAATGCAGGATCTTGAGCGAATTGCAGTTTTTGCAAAATCAAAAGGGATCACTACAATCATAGACAATAGCTGTGCCTCTCCACTTTACCAACAACCTGCCAAATATGGTATTGACATTGTGGTACATTCCGCTACAAAATACCTTGCAGGTCATGCTGATCTTGTTGCAGGCGTACTTTGTACCAACCAAGATCTTTACTTGCAGATTTTTAAATCAGAATATATGACCCTTGGTGGCATCATTTCACCAAATGATGCTTGGCTGATGATCCGTTCTCTCAGAACACTCGAACTAAGAATGGAAAAAGTGGGCAGTAATGCCCTTTTAGTAGCTGAATTTTTAGAAGATCACACTCATATAGAGAGACTATATTACACGCATTCACCTTCCTTTGCGCAATCTGATCTTGTAGATAAATATCTCTCTGGTAATGGTGGACTAATGACCATAGATCTTAAAACCAAAGAACCAAAAAAGGTGGTAAAATTTTGTGATGCGCTCAAACGTTTCAAACTTGGCTGCTCTTGGGGTGGTTTTGAATCCTTGGCTTTCCCAGCCATCACTACTATGAGCTCGCTAAATTATGACAAACCTGATATAGCCTTGAATAGGATCCGCTTATATGTCGGTTTGGAAGAGGCTGCTTTATTAATTGAGGATCTGAAGCATGCGCTGCAACAGCTGGATTAGCCTCCTCTATTTGTTTTTTTGGACCTTATCCTCTCAAGGTCAAACGCTACTTTCTGGCACCATCACAAATGAGGCAAATGAACCTCTGCCTTTTGCAACAGTATATGAACAGGGCAGTACCAATGGCTCTACTTCCAATGCTCATGGACAGTATCAACTAAGAGTTGCAACTGGCAATCATGTGATAGTAGCACAGTATATAGGATATGGCAAGCAACAAAAGTCAATAACTATAGGTGAATCTCCGGTTGAGTTGCATTTCCAATTAAGCCCTGAAGCATTAATTCTCAAAGAGGTGGTTATAGCTGCAAATGAGCGCGATCCAGCAAAGCGAGTGATTCGCAATGCAATAAAGAAGCGCAAATACTATCGTGATGAGGTGAGTGCGTTTGCTTGTGATGTGTATATAAAAGGCCTCCAACGATTAGATAAAAAGCCTAAAAGCCTCCTCGGCGTGCCAATCACCATAGACACAGGAGTGGTCTACCTCTCAGAATCCATATCCAAGCTTAAATACCTCGCCCCTGACAAAATCAATGAGACGATGATTTCAAGCAAGTTGAGTGGGCAAAGCAATGGCTTCAGCTACAATATGGCCTCTGATATGCTCATCAACCTTTATGACAATAGCTTTTTTATAGAAGGGCTAAGCGAACGGCCGCTGATCTCTCCGCTTGCCAATAATGCATTTCTATATTACGACTATAAAATGGCTGGTACATTCCTAGAAAACGACCTCCTTATTAATAAGATAGAATTGATTCCTAAAAGAAGGACCGATCCGGTTTTCAAAGGATACATCTACATCATAGAGGATAGTTGGCGAATTCACAGCGTAGATGTGGCCCTCACAAAAGACAATGGTATTGAGTTTGTGGATTCATTGAGATTCAATCAGGTCTTTGCTCCATCTGATTATGGGGTCTGGATGCCAATTTCCCAAAGGTTTACATTCAAGTTTAAAGCCTTTGGATTTGCGGGAAGCGGGCACTTCACAGCCATATATAGCAACTATAAACTCCAATACAATTATTGGCTACCTCCAAAAGTAGTAACTTCAGATACACTTGCCCCTCCAGAAAGTCCTATAACAAGCAAGCCAAATAAAAACACACAAGAACCTCTTTTCAAGAAAGAGGATTTTTCGAAAGCCATCATGACTGTTGTGGATGGCTCCAATGAAAAAGATTCTATCTACTGGGCAGCAGTAAGACCTATTCCCCTGACAAGTATTGAGATAAAAGACTATCAAATAAAAGATTCTATTCAGCTCATCCGTGATACTCGGGAGTACAAAGACTCGGTAGATCACAAAAACAACAAAATACGTGTAGGCAATTTATTAGCTAGTGGCTATACCCTTCGCAATAGCTACAAACGCACCTATTTGACATTCCCTACCGTACTTAGTGCTGTTCAATATAATGCGGTAGAAGGATTGGTTGGGAATTTCGAATTCACCTATCAAAAGCGAAATAAGACAACTCCAAACTATGTAATAAGTCCTAGTCTCCGATATGGCTTTGGAAACAAAAAACTACAAGCTCAGGTCAATGGAGCCAAATCAATCAATGCTAAAAGACAAGAATGGGTGTTTGGTGGTCTAGGTAGGTATGTTTTCCAAATGAATGAATCAAATCCAATTGCTGATTACGGCAATAGCTACTTCAGCTCCTTTTGGGGTGAAAACTATGCGAAGTTTTATCAAAAAACCTTTGTGCGAGCTGGCTATCAAAAAGAAGTGTCCAATGGGCTCCTCTTGAAAGGCGAATTGAATTACAATCATCGTGAGTCCATGGATAATACTGCAACATTCAACTTTCAGAACAAGACTTTTCAGTCAAATGCACCATTCAATCAAGAAAGGAATCAAACGGCATTCTCTTCACATCAAGCTTTGATATTTGAAGGAAGCGCCAAAATCAGAATCAATCAAGAATACATAGATCGACCGGACAGGAAAATCAATCTGGAATCAAAGTATCCAGAGCTTATACTTACTTATAAGAAAGGAATACCAGGTTTGGGCTCTGATGTTAATTATGATTTGGTAAAGTTGGGCATTGATTACAAAAAGCGACTTGGACATATTGGAGAAAGTCAGCTAAGTACAGTGTTTGGAGCTTTTCTCAATACCCAGCAAATGTATTTTTTGGATTACCAACACTTTAATGGCAACAAAGTCTACCTACGTCAGCCAACAGGCGATCACCTGTTTCAATTGCTAGATTATTATGAGTTTAGCACCAAAGATAATTTCGCACAAGCTCACTATGAGCACCATTTCAATGAATTTATTTTCAATAAAATCCCATTCGTGCGCAAGCTCAATCTACAAGCAGTTGCAGCGGCGAACTATCTCAGAACCCCAACTCTTGGCAATTATTTCGAATTGGGTGCGGGTATTGAGCACATATTGAAAGTGCTAAGATTAGACTACTACGTCAGCTATCGAAATGGCAATTTTCATGGTGCTGGTATCAAATTCGGAGCAGGGTTTTAGCGGAGTAACTGTACCCACCCTTTGTATTGAGTGCGCTCGAATTGGATAAGGTAGTAGTAAACACCTGTTGGTTTCTGATCTCCCGCCCAGTTGAAATCCCTATTTGCACTTTCATAAACCTTGCTCCCTGTACGGTCAAGTATGATGATGGACTGAAATGCATCTTCGCAATTGTCTGGAGGTAGGTTTTGATTTGCAATAGGAAGATTAGTCAAGCGGAAAGAATCATTATTTCCATCACCATTCGGTGTGAAAACATTGGCAGGCTCAAAATCTGCAAAATAGTCTCTTGTCTCCCTCACCTCAAAAACAATTTTCATTGTATCCAACTTACGTTGCGGACATCCATCATCATAGGTTAGAAAGATAAGGTCGATAAATTTGGAAGGCTGCCCAAAATCCAACAGCGAACATTCTGGAGTCCAGCGCAATGTAGCTGAAGACTGTCCTGGCCCATTTTCAGCAATCAGCTCAAGCGATGGAGATCTCGGTAGTCTTGCGGCATTGAACCATTCTATGCTTACAATATCATTTGCATCAATGTCTAACGCTCGGAGTGTTATTTCAAAAGGAACATTGATTTCTAGCACTCTATCAGGTACAAATTCGAATACAGGAGGTGTATTCTCATCCAATTGGATGGATACTTTCAATTTTAATGTATCGGCATTTTTGATGTCACATCTGTCATAATCCTCAGATCTAAACTCAAACTCAAATTCCCTTTTTGACGATTCTGAAATTAAGACGCAATCGATCTGCCATTGTAGAGAAGAACTGACACTGCCCTTACCAAGAGTATCTTTCCAAATCACCCCCAATTTTGCCAAAGCCTCACTATTGATAAGAATGAGGTCAATTGTATCATTATCTGCATCAGTCGTTTGAATAATAAGATCGAGAAAATCTCCTTCAGACAAACTAAGTATTTCGTCTGTATTTGAAGTGATAATCGGACGAGTGTTCGGCGGCAGGATTACACTCATATTGATCCATCGGATATCCTCATTCTCCTCCTCACATTGATCAAGATCTTCTACTTGTATCCCTACTAGGAAATTTGGCCTCTTGTTAAAATCATAGAGTTGACAGTTTGTGTCCCAGTTAAGTGTGGCTTCTATCAGACCTTTTCTATTGGTGGTTATATCGAGGGATACACCCAAAATGGCAGGATTTATAACTCCAGGAACTATCAGAGATAATGTCAGACTATCCATATCTGCATCGGTAGCAGTGAAGTCAATAGATCGGCTATCGTTTTCATTCAATGTAATACCTGGCGGGGTATTGCTAAGTACAGATAGATCATTCGGTGGAGACTCTACATAAATCACCAGCCTAGCCGTGTCCAACTGAGGCAACGGACAAGCATCATCACTAGCAATTAGGTCAATTATAAATGGTGCATCTCTTATAGGTGGACAGCCAGGTGCCGTCACAGATACAATCAACGTGTCTTGTCCACTCTTCACAAAAGCTTGATCTATGCTAAAAAGATTGTCCAGCTCTTTGCTAAAGTTTACAGGTTCCGCCCTCAACCGAATTGTCTCTCCTGCCTTGATATTTGTAATGATAAAATCAAATTTCCTATCGTCTGTCAATGAATAATAAAGCGTATCCACCGACGGGTTAAAATCTAAATTTCCAGGTATTTGTACTGTTACTTTTGGAGGTTCTGGAGGATTACACCCGTCCACAACCAACATTTGAAAGTCCCGCTGAACTTCTCCGATTTTTACTTTTTCTCTCCACTCTTCCACTACTACAGAAAACACATAGACTCCAATATCAAAAGGTTTTACGGTTAGCAAACCTCGCGGACTTATATTAAGTGACGGAGATCCAGGTACTGAATTTGACAAACTGAAGCCTTCATTCCAATTCACACGCAAATGAGGCTTAGATGAGGGGATAGGTAGTGCATCTGCTGATGAACTATTCAGCGGCGTAGCTAAACGATAAACCAAAGAATCTCCATCTGGGTCAGTACCAGTAAAATTGGTATAATAGAGTTGATTGATACAGGCATAATCACTCAATGGCTTAAGTAATACAGGAGAACTATTGATAAATGGTTGATCGTCCTTCCAAAGTGGTGGAATTTCCAAAACATACTTCATCCCAGTACCATCTGGATTAACTATATTTTTTGTTACCGCATTGCGGCAGCATCGCTCCCAAACGAAATAATAACCTTCTATATCCTGAAAATCTTCAGGGTTCAAATCAAAGGTCTCAGTAAATATGATTCTAGAAGTTTGGAGCTCCGCAATTGCACATTCTTCATTTGTGTAATTGACGGTACTAATATTTTGTTGAAATAACACAAAGCTGCCTACCTGCCTATTATCCTTATTGGAAAACATAGCCACTCTCACGGATTGATCATATTGATCATTTTCAGTCTGTGCTTCATCCTTGTATTGAATAAGATTGATTTGGTATCTGCCTGCCTGTAGGGTGATAAACTCAATCTCTCCCCCCACTATATGAAAAGCCTGTCCGCTAAAGACAAAACCTGCAAGAAGGACAAATAGAAAAATCTTTTTCATTTTGAATAGGGGTGAAACAGTTATTAGGGTAAGTACCCCAACATACTACAGCACAACAATTACTAGATTTGCGCCCAATGAATCCTAGTAAAGTTATCGAAAAGTTGGTCATCGATGGGATATCGGCTGACGGAAAAAGTGTTGGTCGGCAAGACAAACGAGTCTATTTTGTAAAGAATGGTGCGCCAGGTGATATTGTAGATATTCGGGTGATCGGAAAACAGAAGAAATTCTTCGAAGGAGAAATCATCCACTACCACACTAAGTCTGCCGACAGGACAGAATCTTTCTGTGAGCATTTCGGCACATGTGGTGGTTGCAAGTGGCAACACATCCAATATGAAGCCCAGCTCAGACACAAACAAGATCACGTAGAGCAAAACCTAATCAAAATCGGAAAAACTGATCTTCCAGAGCTCCAGCCAATACTTGGCTCTGCCAATACCACTTACTATCGCAATAAGCTGGAGTATACTTTCTCCGATATGCGATGGCTGACTAGAGAGGAAATAGACAAAGGTGAGGAACTAAGTAGAAACGCTCTTGGTTTTCACATTCCCCGAAGGTTCGACAAAATTCTAGACATCAACCATTGCTGGCTACAAGCTTCACCTTCCAATGAAATAAGACTTTCCGTCAAGGAATATGCAGAAGCAAATGGTCTCACTTTTTTCAACCTACAATCTCAGGTGGGCTTGCTCCGCAATCTGATCATAAGATCTTCTACCACGGGTGACCTAATGGTGATCGTCCAGTTCTTTTATGATGATGCCAAAGCCATTGATGGATTAATGTCACATTTGAAAAATACTTTCTCACAGATTTCATCTCTGATGTACATCATCAATGAGAAAAAGAATGAGACGTTCTATGATCTGCCCGTTCATTGCTACCATGGTGATCCTTATATCCATGAGGAAATGGAAGGCTTGAAATTCCGAATTGGACCCAAATCTTTCTATCAAACCAACAGTATCCAAGCTTATGAGTTGTACAAAGTGACGCGTGACTTTGCTGGGCTCAAAGGCGATGAAGTTGTCTACGACCTATACACAGGTACAGGCACCATTGCCAATTTTATAGCAAAGGAAGCCAAGAAAGTGATCGGCGTGGAATCCGTAGAGGAAGCCATCATAGATGCTCGGATCAACTCTGAACTCAATGGCATCACCAACACCACATTCCTCGCTGGTGACATGAAGGACATGATGAATGACGAATTTGTGGCTAAATATGGCCGTCCTGACGTAATCATCACTGATCCACCAAGAGCGGGAATGCATCAGAAAGTTGTAGAGATGCTGATCAGAATTAAACCAGAAAAATTGGTCTATGTAAGTTGTAATCCAGCGACACAAGCCCGTGATCTTGAATTACTCGCTGAAGCTTTCGAGGTGGTAGCTATTCAGCCTGTGGATATGTTTCCACAGACACACCATGTAGAAAATGTAATGTTGCTAAAAGCAAAATAACATGCAAAACGATCCTAGTCTCGACCCAAAATACCTCGGCAAAATCTCTTCTGACTTTGTGAAAGTATCCGAGCATCTCAAAGAAGCGTCATACCATATTAGAAAGCGTGGATTTTCTGAATTTCCCATTTTTCCAGTATCCAAAGTTGACGTCCCGATTGGTCAGATTCTCTATGAGATAGATCAATTTGGTAATCTGTGGAATTACTACGCCTCATTCATGGAAGAGTTTGTCGACAGGAAATTAATAGAAGAAGCTGAGGCATTCAAAGCGGCATTCAAAGATCCTGATGAATACTGCTGCCTATTCATCGTGGATAGAGAGTTCACCAACTTTGTATTTATCCCTTACCCAGAAGATTAACCTAAATTAATTGCTTAATAGTACTTGAAACGAAAATCAGAAAAATGGAAGAACAAATAAGCGAGAAACTAACTATGGCTCAAGAGCTTTCAGCCAAAGGGCTGGACTTGGTCTGGAACTATGGTCCAAAAGTGGTACTCGCCCTTCTCACCCTACTAATCGGACTTTGGGTTATCAAAATGGTGACCAACAGTTTGGCTAAAATAATGAAGAAGAAGGAGTTCGATCCATCTTTGGCTCCATTCTTAGTAACCCTTCTGAGTGCCACACTCAAAATAATGCTTGTCATCTCAGTGATAGGCATGGTTGGAATTGAAGTCACAAGCTTCATTGCCGTATTGGGTGCTGCCGGTCTCGCAATTGGTCTGGCACTTCAAGGTACCTTGCAAAATTTTGCTGGTGGTGTGGTTATTCTTTTGCTCAAGCCATTCAAAGTAGGTGATGTAGTGGAGGTAAAAGGCTACCTCGGTACAGTGAAAGAGATCCGCATCTTCTATACGATCATCAATAGTTTTGACAAAAAAGTCATCTACATTCCAAACGGAGCACTTGCAAACTCTGACATGACCAATCTATCACAAGAAGAAGACCGAAGAAACGAGTGGAAATTCGGGATTGCTTACGGTGATGATGTGGACAAAGCCAAAGAAGTCTTGAAGAAATACATGGATGAAGACGAGCGTATCCTTAGAGACCCTGAACCATTCATGGCAGTACATTCTCTAGGGGATAGCTCAGTAAATATCGTGGTAAGAGCCTGGACAAAAGCCGGTGATCTATGGCCAGTATTCTTCGATATGAACGAAAAAGTATACAAAGGCTTCGCTAAAGAAGGACTCAACATTCCTTTCCCACAAATGGATGTGCATTTGCACAATCAGAAGTGAGTGTAACTCCTACTGTTAAGCGGGCTAATTCAGGAAAATAATAGAAACGGCTCTGATAGACCTAACACTACTGAGGTTGACCAAACCTTGGTAGTGTCTTTTTCTAGAAGATTAGGTTATTTTTCAATATCGAAATATAAAAAAATTCAAAGAGATGATTTCATATTGGAATTATAAGTCAATAAACCTTTGAGCAAAGACTGTTCAGAAAAACAAAATGCACTTATGGAGCAAAGGTTGACATTAATCACTTTAGGAGTTGCTGATCTAAAAAAATCAACTGCTTTTTATATCAAGATGTTTGGTTGGCAAAAAAGCCCTTCAAGTAATGATTATATATCGTTCTTTACATTGAATGGAATTCAACTTGCCTTGTTTGAAAGAGCTGAACTTGCGCAAGACGCAGACGTAAGTCCTGAAGGAAACGGGTTTAAAGGATTTACATTGGCATATAATACAAGAACCAAGGAAGAGGTGGATGTGTTGATAGAAAGTTTAAGGAAAAACGGAGTTGTAATAATTAAACATCCAAAAAAAGCTATCTGGGGTGGATATAGTGGCTATGTATCCGACTTAGATGGAAATCTTTGGGAAATAGCATACAATCCCTATTTAGTCATGAATAAAGACGGAAATATATAAGTGCAAGTAATTCTTATGATTTACTTCCCTCACAGTTACCTTAAAAGGGACTCTGAACATAATCAGAATGTTCAAAACCGGAAATATTTTAACACAGGGTCGCGCAGACCTGTCGGTTTTTTTTTATAAATCCATCCTATAAAACTCTCCAGCTTTAA
>JBLIFO010000079.1:0-11988 GCA_047633875.1 Marinoscillum sp.
CAAAGATTACATTTGTTCATATGTATGGACAAATGTAAGAAATTGATCACACGATTCCTCGGGATATTACTCGTAGGCAGCTTGGTTGTCCCTACGCAAGCGCAACATTCTGTTGCTCGTAAATGGAATGAAATCTTGCTTGAAGGAATACGCAACGATTTAGCTAGGCCAACGGTACACGCAAGAAATCTATTTCACATTTCTGCAGCGATGTATGATTCTTGGGCTATCCTCTCCAATCAAGGAAATCCCTACTTAATAGGCAATGAAGTGCATGGAGTAACTACAGATTTTGCCGGTTTCCAACCAGCTTCCAATGACGTACAAGCCAACTTAGACAAGGCAATTAGCTATGCTGCCTACCGACTTTTGCTGCATCGTTTCGCTAAATCTCCAGGCTGGGAAGAAACCTTCTCTAAGGCCAATCAACTCTTCAAAGCGCTTAGCTATGATCCAGCATTTACATCAGTAGATTATTCACAAGGATCGGCAGCAGCACTTGGCAACTTCATCGCTCAGTCATACATCAGCTATGGACATCTGGATGGTTCGAATGAAAAGAATAACTATGAAAATCTGTATTACGAACCCGTAAATGATTTTTTAGACCCCACCAGCGGTGATGCCCCACTTTTAAACGACCCTAATCGATGGCAACCCTTAGCGTTTGAAATATTCATTGACCAGAGCGGCAATGAGATTCCAGGAACAACACCTGAATTTCTAAGCCCAGAGTGGGGACAGGTAGCTGGGTTTGCTTTGAAAGAAGAAGACAAAACAACCTATCACCGAGATGGATTCGATTTCCAAGTTTTCTTTGACCCCAAAGATCCACCTTATTTAATGCCCGATGGCTCTGATTTGAGTGATTCTTACAAGTGGGGGTTTAGCATGGTAGCTATTTGGTCGAGTCATTTGGCCGCCAACAATACTACTATGATCGATATTTCTCCTTCAAGTATTGGGAATGTTGATATCAACTCTTTGCCAACCAAGTTCACTTCTTACGATCTGTTTTACGATTATCTCCAAGGGGGAGATACTGGAAAGGGCTATTCGGTTAACCCTGCTACAGGAAAGACTTATGAAACCCAGCAAGTAAAATTGGGTAACTATAGCCGCGTTCTCGCAGAATTCTGGGCAGATGGTCCTGATTCAGAGACGCCTCCTGGTCACTGGTTTACTTTGTTAAACTACGTCTCTGACCATCCTGCGTTTAAGAAAAAATATAAAGGCACAGGTCCTGAACTCTCAAATCTTGAGTGGGATGTGAAAAGCTATTTTATATTAGGTGGCGCCATGCACGATGCAGCCATAGCAGCATGGAGCATCAAAGGATATTACGACTACATCAGACCTATTTCTGCGATACGATATATGGCTAGTAAAGGACAAAGCTCAGATCAAACTCTGCCTAATTTTCACCAAGAAGGCATTCCACTGGTGAAGGGGTATATAGAGCTAGTTGGGGGAAATGACCTTTTGGTTGGAGACTCAAACGAAAACATCAATAAAGTAAAGCTAAATGCTTGGAAAGGGCCTGACTACATTACTAATCCTGAAACTGATGCCGCTGGTGTTGATTGGATATTAGCAGAAAACTGGTGGCCTTACCAACGTCCAACTTTCATTACGCCACCTTTTGCAGGATATGTTTCTGGGCATTCTACCTATTCACGAGCTGCCGCTGAGGTGTTGACCTTACTCACGGGTGATCCTTTTTTTCCAGGAGGAATTGGAGAATTTGAAGCTAAGAAAAATGAGTTTCTCGTATTCGAGGAAGGGCCAAGTGAAGATGTGATATTACAATGGGCTACTTACAGAGATGCTTCCGACCAATGCAGTCTCTCTCGCATATGGGGAGGAATACACCCACCAGCAGACGATCTGCCGGGAAGAATAATTGGCGAAAAAATAGGAATAAGTGCCTTTGAATTTTCCAATGGCTATTTTGAAAACACTTTAACAAATCTGGCTAATAAAGAAGTTACTATAGAAGTATATCCTAATCCCTTTACCTACAAAATCAACTTCACATCCAAAGAGAGGATTTATAGCATTTCGATTATGGATGCTACTGGAAGAGTAATCTTAAAGTCAAATAATAAAGACATTTCAAGTTTAGATGTTTCACATCTCAAAAGAGGAATTTACCTCATCAAACTTTCTGGCGCGTCATGGCAAAAGACCTTCAAAATCGTAAAGTAATAGATTGATGTTCGATCCTTTTATACTGGTGAAATCGTGAATTAGAATTTTGCTTTGAAACCCAATCCCTTTAAAAATCACAAAAGAGGTTCAAGGGCAATTAGACTTTTACCTTCCCCCTATAACGAAAAAAGCCTTCTGAAGTGAATCAGAAGGCTCTTAAGTAGTCCGTAGGGGAATCGAACCCCTGTTACCAGGATGAAAACCTGGCGTCCTAACCCCTAGACGAACGGACCATTTTGTCAACTTACAGAGATGAATTTCCTTACTTCTCTGTGTTTGGGAGTGCAAATATAGAACTGTGGCTATTATTTGCAAACGCTATTAGAAAAAAATAAAAAAGGGATCGATAAATCGATCCCTTTCATTCTTAAAATGTGCTTAAATCAAATAGCAACCGGGTTACCATACTTATCTAAAAGTATCGGGTTACCAACTCCGTTGACTTTCAACCCTTCAAGTTGAGTTTCCTTATCTCCTATGATCAGATAGATCATATTATTGAGATCCATGAACTCGTCTACAGTAGACTGCACCTTTTCTAAAGTCATATTGGTAACTATCCGCTGCTCCTCATCGATATAATCCTGGGGTAAATCATAAGTACTTATATTCTGGAGAATGCCCAATAAGCTGCCTAAGGTTTCAAACTTCCTAGTATTCTCCTTGATCATTGACATTTGCGTCTTTTCTAAATCGATTGGATCATAGGTCTCTCCATAATTTCCAATTACTTCTTTAAAAGTATCTAGGGACTCCTTGGTGACATTAGACTTTACACTAGAGTAAGCTTGGAATGTGCCTGGATCAAATGCCTGTCTAGATACAAAAGAATAAGCTCCGTAAGTAAATCCTTTTTCTTCACGAAGAACCTGAAATAATCTTCCATTCGATCCTGCTCCTAGTCGCTCATTGGCAATACTCAGATCATTATAGGCAGGATCATTAGCAGACACTGTTAATCTTCCGATCCTGATAACCGACTGTTTAGCATTCGGAATATCTACAAAATAAACCATTGGATTTTGTGGTAATGAAGGTGCCTGATAGCTTGGCATCTCTACTTCCTTTGCAGCCCAGTCTTTGGTCAATGTTGCCAACGACTTCTTCACTTCTGCTTGAGTCACTGCACCAGCTACATGGAAGTTGGCTAGTGAAGGTGAAAAATTCTTAGCATAGTAGGCCTTAACATCATCCAGTGTCAGCAACTCAACCGTTTCTATATAACCCACAGTAGGGTTTGATAAGATATGACCATCTCCATACAAAAGCTTATTCATCACCACACTTGCTATGGCGTTTGGATTTGATTCGCGTTGCTGGATTGTATTGATGGTACTCTTTTTCTTTCTCTCAAACTCATCAGCATCCCATCTTGGCTGAAGCAAAATCTCAGACACCAAATCCATAGTGGCAGCATAGTTTCTTGCAAGACAGTTTCCTGAAATAGTAATGTATTCGTTCGAGCTGCTCATATCGATGCTCGATCCTAACTGCCCAATGGCATCCTCCAACTCCTCCGGAGTTTTGTTAGCCGTACCTTCCATCATCATATCTGTGATGAGATTAGCCGCACCTACTTTATTAGGATCATCCAAATACAAACCACCCATTATTCTCATAGAGAATTGCACCAATGGCAGCTCATTACTTTCTATACCATAAAGACTGATGCCATTGGTAGTTTTTCCAGTCCAAATAACAGGAGGTATAACCAAAGCTTCTTCACCAAACTCAGGTTCCAATGAGCGATCAAATGATGAGGCTGTTTTAGCAATCGCTAAGTCTGCTTCTTGCTCGATACTTTCGTTTGGTTGGTAGGCTGAAATCGCCTCCTCTTTCACACCAGCAGAACTAGCTCCATCTATGGCTAAGTTCGCCTCTCCCATCGGCACGAAATTGGTCACAATCATATTCTGACCTTTTACATACTTTCTGAAAACCCTCATCACATCATCCTTAGTCACTGCCTTTATATTCTCTATATCCTTGGTGATAAAACCTGGATCACCAGCATATTCATTATAAAGTGCAAGATTTAGTGACTTGTTGAAAATACTGGAAATGCCGTTGTAAAATTCGGTCTCTTGACGTGCTTTGATCCTATCGAGATCTTTCTGCGAAAACCCCTCTTTGTCAAATTTATCCAAAGCAGCCTCAACCACTGTTCTTACAGTATCTAGATCAACTCCCTTGTTGGCCCTTACTGTAATTGTAAAAGTTCCTGCAAGTTCACTTGAGGAGTGACTAGCATTCACTCCTGACTCAGGGGCTAACTCAGTCTCCTCTACCAAAGACTTATAAAGCGGAGCACGCTTCCCATCTGTAAGAATTTCTTGAAGTGCATCAAGTGCCCATTGATCTGGGTGATAGTTTTCAACTGTCGGGAAAGTCATCCTCAGCTCTGGAAGACTAGCATAGTTATCTTCATGATACAAAACTTTTGTTTCATCCAGACTTACAGGCATAGGTGCCATTGGCGTATCATTTCCTCTTGCAGGTATCTCACCAAAGTATTTTTCAATTAGTGCTTTAGTCTCATCTTTCTTGAAATCACCAGCAATAACTAGTGTAGCATTATTAGGACCATACCATAAGTTATAAAATTCTTTCACATCTGCCAACGTTGCATTTTGAAGATCTTCCAGCTCTCCGATCACTGTCCAATTGTAAGGGTGTTCGGCGGGATAAAGTGCCTTTCTAATAACATAATCTGTATTGCCATAAGGCTGGTTATCTACACGCTGGCGTTTCTCATTTTGTACGACAGGCTTTTCTCCTTCAAGATCAGGCTGAGCTATAGCATTAATGAAGAACCCCATACGATCTGATTCCATCCATAAGACTTTTTCCAAAGCATCTTTTGGTACCGTCTCAAAGTAAATAGTGAAATCATTGGATGTTCCTCCATTGAAAGTGCCGCCCCATTCATTGATATTTTTGAAAAATCCTCCTTGAGGCACATTTTCAGATTTCTGAAAGAGCATATGCTCAAAGAAATGAGCAAATCCCGTACGGCCAGGTTTTTCTCTGTTAGAGCCCACATGTACCACTATAGATACGGCCACTATAGGGTCAGATTTATCTTCATGCAGGATCACGTCGAGTCCATTTGACAACTGATATTTTTCGAATGGTACCGAAAGGGTTTTTTCCTCTTGCTTTGAAGAATCACAAGCCACAAAGATCATTGTGGTCAGTGCAATGAATAAGTATTTTAATCGAATCATTTTCTAAAAGATTTTTATGTGAAAAGAACCTAAAGTTAGCTTTTTAGCTCCTATCAGCCTGAAAATCGATTGCAAAGTTTTACGCAGTTAATCAAGTCCTTATAAAGAGGGCTATCTAGGAGAATTTTGAATAAAATTTTGAGCTATTCAATGCGAACTAAACATTGTAGGAGTTTGTCTGTAATGAATCTAATGATAGATTTGCAAAGAATTATTTTGAATAATCCGTAAAAAACCAAATAACATGTCAAAAGTAAAAATCGGAATCAATGGATTCGGAAGAATCGGGAGATTAGTATTTCGCGTAGCAGCAGAAAAAGAAAATATTGAAGTAGTAGGTATCAATGACTTATTGGATGTAGACTACATCGCATACATGCTTAAGTATGACTCAACTCACGGTCAGTTTAAAGGAACTGTAGAGGTGAAAGACGGTAAGCTTATCGTAAACGGATCGGAAATCAGAGTAACTTCAGAAAGAAATCCTGCAGACCTTAAATGGGATGCCGTAGGTGCTGAATATGTGGTAGAATCAACTGGACTTTTCTTAACAAAAGAAAGTGCTCAAGGTCATATCGACGCTGGGGCTAAAAAGGTAATCATGTCGGCTCCTTCAAAAGATGATACGCCAATGTTCGTCATGGGCGTGAATCATGACAAATACACTTCAGATATGCAGTTTGTTTCTAATGCATCTTGTACTACAAACTGTCTTGCGCCTATCGTAAAGGTATTGAATGATTCATTCGGTATTGAATCAGGCTTAATGACTACAGTACATGCTACTACAGCAACGCAGAAAACTGTAGATGGTCCTTCTATGAAAGACTGGAGAGGTGGACGTGGCGCAGGTCAAAACATCATTCCTTCGTCTACTGGAGCAGCTAAAGCTGTGGGTAAAGTTATCCCTGAGCTCAATGGCAAGCTTACAGGAATGGCTTTCAGAGTTCCTACCCCTGACGTATCAGTAATAGACCTTACAGTGAATCTAAAAACAGCTACTACATACGAAGCAGTATGTGCTGCTATGAAAGCTGCATCTGAAGGACCACTTAAAGGTATTCTTGGATACACTGAAGATGCTGTAGTATCGAATGATTTTGTAGGTGATCCTCGCACATCTATTTTTGATGCAGAAGCAGGTATCCAATTGACACCAACTTTCTTGAAAGTGGTATCATGGTACGACAATGAGTGGGGTTACTCCACTAAAGTTGTTGAACTAGTGGAGTATATCGCTTCGAAGTAAATAGGGTTCACCTAAGCGTAAAAAAGCCCACTATCCATATATTAAGGATAGTGGGCTTTTACTTTTTGCTAAGCGATTTTACTATTTTGAAATCAGTTAAACTGACTGAATGGATTGCCCATTATTGGTCACGTAGTAAAAAATAAGGCCTGATTTTAAAATCAGGCCTCACTTATACACTATCCGCTCTATCGTTTACTCAGAACTAGCCAGATTTAGTACTCAATGACTTTTTCTATGATCTCTTAACTTTTTAAGGCCATAGACTCCTCCTGCTGCGAGCAACAGTGATAAGCCACCATCTATCGGAGTGGCAGGCGGTGCGCTCTGTGCCATTAAAGCAGTGGTTGCAAAAAACCCTAAAATTGAGAATGTGATTTTATATATAGTAATCATAATGTTTGTGATTTACTTGTTGAAAATAAATTTTACTGATTGGTTGCTGACTCTTAGTATATATAGTTTATCACCAGACAAACGTCGAGCATCTATAATTGCTTCACCTGAACTGAACCGCACGCTTTGTTTCAATACTAATTGGCCAGTTATTGTGTAGATACCAACTTCTTCTAATTCCGTCGAAGGAAACTGCACTATCAAATCAGTTGCTTGATTAAATACTTTCAGCGGAGCTTTACCCGCTTCCACCATACCTAGAACTGCACTCGTAAATGTGAGCGTAAATCGATCTTGGGTTGAACCAATACGACCAGTGAAGCTATACTTGCTACCTACTATCAAAGGCGTCATTTCGCCAGTAAGCTTATCACTTAGCAGCAGTGTGAGCCCGTCCATGTTCTGTATGTCTTGGGCTTCCAAAGTATAGATAGTAGACTCGCCCAATTCCATTCCCAAATGAACTTCTAAGTCTTCTGATGTGACATTCGGAAGCGTTTGGATTGCATATTTTTGGCCTGCCTGAGTGGAATAGAAGGACATTAGATCGTTTCCTGAATACTTTTCTGCATCCAGTCCATAATCCTTTCCTTCGGTAGCCCCTTCTGCTAGTCCAATCAATAGGTCACTATACAGACCATTGCCTTCTAGAGACAATCTCACTTTTTGCATACTAGCTTTTCTAAAGTGATCGACATCATCATTTCCACCAGAAGCCGTAACCTGCATAGACGGAGTAAAACTGATACCAGTATTAGCTGTAGCTAGCACTAAGAAGCCTTGCACGGAACCAATATTTCCATTGAATGCAGCTGAGGTTTGAGATCCATCAATACCATCACCTAAGTCAACAGTGGAAGTAGCTCCTACATTATTGAGGGCTATATAATCCCCTCCTCTATTTGCTCCTACATTGCTTCCGCCATCATCCCATAACCAAATATTCCCGTCAATCACTCCGGATCCATTAGCAGCAATGAAGCTAGCTCTGGAAATAGCCGCAGCATAAGGATTGGCTACAACATTGAAATTATCTCCTCCAAGTACTACTGATTTATTAATTGTACCAGCGTTTGGTGTTCCTGTGAATACCACTTCTGGTGCAGCATCATTAAATGCCACAAAGTAGCCTTTGCCTGGAGTCATATTTCCTGTTGGCACAGTGTAATCCGTACCATCAAAATCGTAAACCACTTGAGCACTTAGTCCTTCTATGGTTGCGTCCGTGATAGGCGACCCAATAATGCTGTAACCAAGGTTCGCATTGGTTTTTCGTTTGATGATGGCATCACCACTTCCTGTCACTGTTCCCATGATGGCCAGAGCTGCTCCCGAGTTTACTGTGAGCGTAGCACCCGTTTGGATCTCCAAATCATTGATTGTAACCGTTCCAGAAACAACTGGATCATTAGCTACATCTGCAATGGTAACGTCATTTCCGGCGATTGGAACAGAGCCTCCTGACCAGTTGGTTGATGTTCCCCAATCTGTATCCGTCGTGCCTGTCCATACATAAGTGCATTCATTAAGTGTAACACTTGTTGCTGCAGATATGCATCCACTAGAATTTTTGGATGTTACATTATAGGTACCTGGATCTACCGACGCAAATATCCCAGAAGTATTGGTGTAGGTATTCCCATCGATACTAAAGTTAAGACCTGCTGTAGTTGAGCTTACGGTGATTGTTCCAGTGGCTACCGCACAACTTGTCTGTAACGTTACAGAAGCCGTAGGAGCAACTGGTGTTGGATTTGCAGTCAATGAAGCATTCGCGGAAGCGACCCCCATCTCACAGACTCCTGAAACAACCACATTATAGTCTGATGCAACATCTAATGTATTCACAGCATAAACTGTGAGTGTTGCTGATGTGGCTCCTCCTATATTTCCTGTGTTTGTCAGATCTACAGTTCCTTTTCTCCATTGATACTCAAGACCTTCTCCAATTGCAACCACAGAAAAACTTACCGATTTTCCTTGACACTCGGTTTGATTAGCAGGTTGGGTACTTATGATGATGGTATTGCTAATAGTCAATGAAACATCCAAAGAAGTAACGTCTCGTCCACAAGTTTCAGAGACCACAACATTATAGTCTGATGCTTCATCCTGAGCGGCCACAGCACTTATGGTGAGTGTTTCAGAAGTAGCACCTGAGATATTCCCAGCATTTGTCAAGTCGACTAATCCTTTCCTCCATTGATACGTAAGACCAGCACCTGCAGCAGTTACTGAAAAGCTTGCTGAGTTTCCAGCCGTACAAACTGCTTGGCTAGCAGGTTCTTCGGTAATGGTAGGAACTGGATTGAAAGACAATGAAGCATTATCCGTGGTATCGGAAGGTTCCTGTGAATCAAATACTAACACATTGTAGTCCGAACCAATATCAGAAGTTCCTACAGAGTTAATGATCAATGTGTCATTGGTGACACCTGAGATATTACTACTATTCATTAAGTTTTCGGTTCCTCTTCTCCATTGATAGGTATACGAACCCTTGCCAATTGCAGAAACTACAAGTCCTATAGAATCACCATCACAAACAGCAAGAGATTCAGGATTGATTGCAACTAGAGGTATAGGTAGTACGGTTTTCATTCCTGTGGTTGAAATGGCTCCATCTGTTGTAAGCGCTCTACCATCAATGGTTGAACCTATAAGCAGGTCTATTGCCCCATTGTTGGCGATGATCGTTCCCTTAAAAACTGAATTATCACCAATGCTCACAGCACCATTCACCATCCAATAGACATTTTTGGCTTGTGTTCCGTTTCTCAGTAAAACGTTTGAATTTACACCTGATGCAAAGGCACCATAAGTTTTAATAATAAAAACAGCATCTTCATTTCCCCTTGCATCTAAGATCAGCGTATCTGTAAAAGTGACCGCTGTATTCATTACATAAGTATGAGGAGTTAATACCAAATTATGCCCGAATTGGGCAGGAGCCAACAATTCAATATCCGCAGTAAGCGTATTTAATGAATTATAAACTATCAATAAATCGGCTGCAGCGCCTGCTGTAGCAGGATTCATACCATCAATATTGCCTGATACAAATAAAGGGTTATAACCTGTAGGCGATGCAGTATTGCCACCGACGCTACCTGTTACATGTGAGGTACCATCATCTGAAACATCCCCTATGGTAGAGAAAACTGCATATGGTTTTGATTCCACAAATACTGGAGCTGCGGGCCCTGTAGGCAGTGGAGTTGTGATATCTACTGGTAAATATGCTGTCAATCCTATGTCGCCATTGTCGACAGTCACTTGCCCATTGATGGTGAGTGCTCTTCCTTCTAGATTATTACCTACCGTCATGGATATAGATCCTCCGGCGATAATCGTTCCCTTCATTGTGGTATTGGCACCCATGCTTACCGCACCTGTTACATACCAAAACACATTAGATGCCTGTGCACCATTGATCAATTTGACTTCTGAATTTGTACTGGTGCTAAAAGCAAATACAGGTGGGCCTGAAGGCATTTTAAAAATGAATACTGCATCAGCATTACCCTGTCCATCTAAGATGATGCTTTTGGTAAGCGAAGATGCGCCTGGCAATTGGTAGGTGCCCGCGAAAAAAGTAGAGTCATTTCCAATTACAGGATTAACTATAGAAGAATCTGGAATGGCTGCTGCTAAAAAATCAAAGGCTGCCTGCACATCAATTGCGCATTGAGCGCTGGCTCCATCACCAGCATGCATCACACCATTCACGTTTCCGAAATTGGTGTTAGAACCACTATTTGTACCTACATCACCAGTTAGCAATGTTAGATACTGGGAGGTCCCTATATTTTGCATTGCCCCCACAGAAGTATAGAGTACAAAATCTTTGGACGTCCCGAGTTCGGGAGCCTGGGCGGAAATTGTCCCGGAAAGGAACAATAGGGTAACCGCTGTTACGATATGTAAAAGTATTTTTTTTATAATTATTAAATTTTGTTAAGTGAATTGAGTTTCACTTTTCAAGGTTACGCCCTATGCGGTTGCAGAGTGTTACACAATTATTGATATGACTTACACATATCACACATTCACACATCTAAGGCAGATTGGGAAAGAGTGAGTGTTTTGGGAACATGGCCGCTTTGCGTGCTCCTCTTGCCTCGATTCACGACTCACGACTCGAAACAATAAAGCTGATTTGTGAAGACACAACCCATACCATCAGATTTCCAAAATAACGCTTTAGGCATTAACTCGGCGCTAGCGTATATTCAGGGTTCATTTATCGATTTACTATGAAAAGCCTAAATGCCTGCCTTATACTTTTTTCCATGGTTTTTTCTGGACTACTTGTCTCATGTAATCCACCAAAGCCCTCACTCACACGCATTGAACCCACAAGTGACTTGATCAAATATCATGGAAGGATCAACTGGCTAGATTCTCTTCAACCTGAGTTTTACTGGCCAGGATCAGGTTTGTCCATTACATTCCAAGGGAAAGCTCTTTACGCTGATTACTATGATTCCACAGGGGAAGTCTATCTGAACATCGTTTACGATCAGGATAGCCTCAGATACCTTAAGCTGGAAAAGGGACTAAATAAAATCCTTGTTGCTGAATTTGCTGAAGAGGAAACGCATAGAATAGACATCATCAAGCGCAATGAATGGATGGTGACCGGCCCGCTAAATTTCAAAGGACTTACTTTGGAAGAAGGCCAGCTTTTAGCACCTCCACAGTATGCAGATAAGGTGATAGAATTTTTCGGAAATTCCATTACCGCCGGATATGCCATAGAGGATCTTACAGGTGGCGATCGGATGGATAGCATTTATTCGAACAACTATTACACCTATGCAGCAACCACGGCACGATACTTCAATGCCGACTACTACGCGACAGTGCAGTCAGGCATTGGAATTATGGTGAGTTGGAACCCTG
>JBLIFO010000080.1:0-11908 GCA_047633875.1 Marinoscillum sp.
ACTATCAATAATAAATTGCAAGCATTACCCATGGTGTCAAAGCATCGGTTATTCCTAAATATGGGCTATGCAAGCAGATTTGATAAATGGAAAGCAGACCTAACAGCTCAATGGTATGGCGCTAGTAGACTTCCTAACACATCTGCTAACCCCCAAGAATTTCAGCGAGCCGATTATTCTCCTGATTTCGTAATGGTCAATGCACAGGTGAGCCGAACATTCAGATGGGGAAATGTTTACCTCGGAAGCGAAAACTTACTCGGTCTTAGGCAATCAAATCCTATCATAGATGCAGAAAGTCCATTTGGTAATAACTTTGATGCTTCTATGGCTTGGGGACCGATAGCTGGTCGCATGATATTTGCAGGTGTTAGATATAAAATTCAAAAACGATAATCATATGAAAATCATTACTATAATCATACTTACAGCTCTGAGCAATTTCTCAGTAGCTCAGGATCCAGAAGTAAGGATCAAAACCTCCGCGATTTGTGAAATGTGCGAATACACCATCGAAAAAGACATGGCTTTCGAAAAAGGCGTAAAAAGTGCAGCGCTCGATTTAGAGACCAAAGAGCTGATTGTTAGTTACAATCCGAAAAAGACTTCATTAGATCAAATCAGGCTAAGAATTACGCAGATTGGCTATGATGCAGACTCACTTCTTAGGGATGAAGTAGCACATTCTAAACTCCCCTACTGTTGTCAATCTGATGATAAGCGTATTCCACTACAAGATCACTCTAAAGGAGACGAATAACCACAAAAAAAAGGAGCCTCACGGCTCCCTCCCAAATCAAACTTATGAAGGATTTAAACTATTTTAATAATTTGGATTTTGATTAAGGTTTGGATTTGCGATAAGATCTGATGCAGGTATAGGAAAGATATCCAAGTGACTAGATGAAGCTTCACCTTCTTTCACGCCACCTTTCCAAGGCCAGATATAATCGCCACCGCTAAATTTATTAAAACGAACCAAATCCGTTCTTCTTGTAGCTTCTAGGTAAAGCTCTCTACCTCTTTCGTCCAAGATATAGTCCAAAGTAGCTTGTCCAGCTGTTATGCTGCCAGCAGCACTGCCATAAGCCCTTGTTCTAAGTTCATTGAGGTAACCTAAAGATGTTGCAGAAAGCGCACCACTTCGCAATTCCGCTTCTGCTATTGTCAAGTAAGTATCCGCAAGTCTAAAAACTGGATAATCTGTACTCACGTGCTCAACGCCCGCTGCACGGTTTCCTGTACTTGCTTCAATGTTAGTCCATTTAGGCACAGCATAACCCTCTGTAAACTCCCCTACATCGTCAATCTCAAGTGTCTGTCCTTCATTGAAGAAAATTGCTCTACCATCAACACTTGCAGCATTAGGATCTGTATCTGCGCCAGGAAATAGCTTTACAAATGCGCTAGTTGTTCTATAGCCGCCCCATCCACTTGGCACTCCATAATCGGTGGTTGACTCATTAGCAAATGGAACACCATTCTTTTCATCATCAGACATGGCTCCACCGATTCCTCCTCTAATTATAGTAGTAGTACCACCCCATGTTTGAGAAATCAAACCATCATGAACTATCGGGAAAATAATCTCGTCAGTTCTGTTGTGATTATCACCCATGAAAAGCTCCTTGTAATTGGTTGCAAGAGAATACACTCCAGAATTAATCACTTTATTACAAGCGGTGATACAGTCAGCAAAGCGATCTTGATTTACATAAACTTGTGCATTCAAATAGAGCTTAGATTGTAGCATCCATACTGCTCCCTGATCTACTCTTCCATAGTGACTTGCCTGTCCTGGTGATAATACCTTAGATTCGATATCAATCAATTCATCCTCAATAAAGTCAAACAAAGTCAAAGGAGCTACTTGAGAGGGCAGTGCAGAAGTGATGCTCGTAAGCAGCGCAACATTTCTAAACAAATCCAAAGCATGCCAATAAGAATAAGCTCTTATAAATCTTGCTTCAGCCACATAGTAATCTAGTTCAGCCTCTTCTGCAGCTGTGAGTCCTGTAGGTCTATTTGCTGCTACTCTAACGAAATCATTCGCAAGAGAAATTGTGTAAAAAATACGATAGTAAAGTACTCTTACAAATTGATTATCAGAACCCCAAAGATGTGAATGCAAGTCACGAATCCCACTATCTGTCCAAGCAATTATTGCCTCGTCAGTAGTCAATTCCTGAGCTTTCCAGTACACTCTTAAATAACTCGAGAATCCTTCATCATTGATGATAGTAAGGTCAGGTCTACCCGCTGGGCCTTGCTGACCTGTCAATGTCAGAGATGCGTATACTTTGGCAATGTATCCTTGGTATCCATCGAAGTTTTCAAAGGCCACTCCTTCAGTCAGTCCATTCTTGGGCACAAGATCTAAATCTGTACATGCACCAAGAGAAAATATTAGTATTAATGAATATATCTTTTTCATAATTTCTATTAATTGAAATTAACATTTACTCCCACAACAAACGTTCTTGATCTTGGATACAAATTGTTATCTATACCACCAATACCAGCTTCAGGATCCAATCCGTTGTAACCTGTAATTGTCATTAAGTTAGACGCTGTGAAGTAAGCTCTGCTTTTTATTTTACTACCAAGGTCGAAATTATAACTTAGCGTGATGTTGTCAAGCTTCAAAAAAGAAGCATTTTCGATATAAATATCAGAAAGTAGCTGACGATCAGAGAAGTCATTGTCATATGCGGAAATATGAATATTATTTGGTGCAAATGGATTATTAACACCTTCATAGGCACCGTATTGAGATTCTACGTTATTATATACATAGCCCCCAATTTGACTTCTAAAAGTCATGGCTACTTCAAACTTCTTGTATTGAAGATTTCCAGTCAACCCCAATATGAAATCAACATTATCCGATATTGGTGCCCCGTTTACCAATCTATGTTCATAAACGAAGAATGAATTAGCCGGATAGCCTACTCTAAGAATCTGAACACTTTGTCCAACATCACCGGATATACCACCTGTTGTGTATCCCTGGAAGTCTGGTAGGTTTGAGTTATCCAGCTTCAAAATTTCATTCTTGTTCAAGGCCGCATTGAAAGTCAAATTCAATTTCAGATCAGATTTATCAATAGCTACTGAATTCACCATCAACTCAATCCCTTTATTTTCCAATTCTCCAATATTTGTAACAGCTCTATCACCAGTAAGCGTTCCAATTGGGAATGCGATATTGAAAAGAAGGTCGGTAGTCAACTTTCTATATACATCCAAAGATCCATAAAGCCTTCCACCAAATAAGCCATAATCTAATCCAGCATTAAACGAGGTAGTCTCTTCCCACTTTATATCAGGATCAACGGCATTTGGACGATAGGTGGTAATTGTATCACCTCCTAAAATGTATTGGGCTCTCTCGCCGCCTGGCTCATAAAGGTTCACATAGAGGTAATCGCCGATTCCTTGATTACCAGTTACACCATAACTCATTCGCAACTTAAGGTCAGAGAAGACGCCTTTCAACGGACCTGCAAATGACTCATCCAATATTCTCCAGCCAAGTGCTAAAGAAGGAAATAGTCCCCAGCGATTTGATTTACCAAACCTTGTTGATCCATCCTGACGCAACGTAAAAGTCACCAAATATTTATCTAAAACTGAGAAATTCGCTCTCCCCCAAAATGAAATCAATCGATTTTCAAGATTATTTGTTAATGGAGTTTGAAGGTATCTAAGACGATCATCCAATTCTCCATTTGTTAAAAAAGTCAATGGATCTGAAATATTCAGCAAGCCGTAGTTGATCGTATCAGGTTCAGCAAGCGAATAGCTTTTATTTACTGTGGTGGTGAAATCTTGATAGGAATAACCCGCAATAAAATCCGCCTTACCAAATGAAAGTTTTGTATTGTAATTAACATAAGCCTCCACCAAGTTGCTTCTCTTAGAATCTTGGTAATAACTAAATCCACCCCTATTTCGACCTACTTTGGCATTTGGCAAAGAACTTACTTGACTATAACCTTCGGCCATATCTAAAGCATAATTCACTTTCACGGACAATCCCTTGATAAACGGGAGATTATAGACAGCACTTGCACCGATTAGATTTCTTTGAGTCCTACCAATATTAAATATTTGATCAATTGTAGCTACTGGATTAGCCGGAGCTAAAGGGTTTGAAAATTCAAAATAACCTCCAGTTGTTGAATCTTCAGCGAAAATCGCTTGGGTAGGATCAAAAACCAAAGCTCCACCTACTACGTTTGGTGCAAAGCGATTATTTGTAATGGTGCTTTTCATATTGAAGTTTAGAGTAAGGTCTTTCTTCAAAAAGTACTTGGTTAAGTTCACTGATGCAGCCAAACGTTCTGTATTGGAGGTTTTCAGGATACCATCTAGATTTTGATAATTTAGTGAAACACGTCCATTGTAGGTTTCCCCACCAAAGGAAACACCAACATTATGATTTTGACCTTGGGCTGTTTGAAGCACCTCATCTAGCCAGTCAGTATCAGACTCTCCTAAATCATCAAAATTACGCTTACCCTCATTTTCAACTGTTGCACGAAATTCCGGCGTTGTGAGCATTCTCACACGGTCTACAATATTACTAACCGAGTAGGAACCATCATAAGAAATTTGAACCTTACCAGGCTTACCAGTTTTAGTAGTAATAATGATTACACCATTTGCACCTCGCGAACCATATATCGCAGCTGCAGAAGCATCCTTCAATACCGTAATATCAGCAATATCCGAAGGGTTGATAAAGTTCAATGGGTTTCTACCACCAGCAACACCACCTCCATCTAGTGGAATACCATCCACTACAAACAAAGGATCATTACTTGCATTCAGAGATGTTCCACCACGCATTCTTATTGAAATTCCTCCACCCGGAGAACCATCATTTGACGTGATTTGCACCCCTGCTACTTTACCAGCTATCAGTTGCTCAGGAGAAGTCATCATCCCTCTGTTGAACTGTTTAGAATCGATTTTATTAACTACACCAGTAACGTCACCCTTCTCAACTTTACCATAGCCAATGACAACTACTTCTGCGAGTTCTTCAATATCAAGCGCAAGGCTAACATCGATTACTGATCTAGATCCAATAGCAACCTGCTCAGTTTGGTATCCTATAAATGACAATATCAATACCGCACCGTCAGACACATTCAACTTGAAGTTTCCATTAAAATCTGTTGTCGTACCTGTTGAAGTCCCCTTTATAAGGACTGTAACCCCAGGGACACCCACCCCATCAGATTCATCAATTATAGTCCCTGAAACAGTACGCTCTTGAGCGAAAGAATCACATGGGAACAGGCACATAAAAGAAATTCCAGCCACAGCTATGGAGCGACCCAAAATCCCTTTCAAAAAACTTAAATACTTCTTCATACGCTTCACTTTACGTTAATTTAATCCTTAACTAATCTTCTTATCAGGTCACCCTTTTCAGAATGAATCTTAACCATATACACTCCAGAATCGAGCGTGCTTATATCAATAACTGTATTGTTCAATTTGCTATTTACATGCAATATTGTTTTACCAGTCAGATCCAAAATGCTTATCTCTCTTTCGCCTTCACCACTTACAGTTACAAAATCTGAAGAGGGATTTGGATATACTTTTACAATTGAGTGATTATCTACTACTGGAGTCAGAAAATCAACTGGGTCAATCGCTATGAAATTTTCAATAATTTCAGATGTGTAGATATAAAACTCGCCTGGCCGGAGCTCTATTTCCTCATTTGGATCTGATATGGAAATCTTCTCACCTGTAAAATAGTCATACCAATCTCCTGCTTGAACAAAATGCGGATTACCTGTTTTTTCAGTTTTACTGAAGTTACCAAAGACGCTAAACTTTGTTCCTGAACCACCATAGTTGATCCATTTTATTGATCCTTCAGGCTCCCAAGTGAAATTGGCATCATCGATTAAGTCAGTCTTTGTTTTCAAGTTTATCAATGATTGATAAGTAGCAAAAAGTCTCAACCGCTCCTTATCTTCAAGATACTCCCATTTGGTTGGCTTGATAGCCAAACGGTCATCATTAAGCTCTACGTCATATCCAAACTCACCAAACTGCCATACCATTTTTGGGCCTGGCACTAAGAAAAAGAACGCTGCATTTAGCTTTAATCGATTCATCTGATCTTCGAATGAATTCTTGCTAGATCTAGCCAAGTCCCACATCACACGCTCCTCATCATGACTTTCCATATAACCTACCACATGAGGTTTGCTCCATGAGCGCTCCCCGTGGTACAACCATCCAATATCTGAGGCATTGCCCTTAGCCGTGCTTCTGTAAACACTATTCATATGTCCCCAAAGCATCATTCCATAGTCCGCAAGTACTTTCTCTTCACTGTTATCTCCGAGGTGCTCCAAGATCACATATGTCTCTGGGTCTTGCTCCCAAATAACATCAGCCATTCGTTCTAAAATTGCGACTCGAGACGCATCATATTGGCCCCAAAGACCAACATTTCCTAGGGTATTCTTCTGTGTAAATCCTTTTGACAAATCGAATCTGTAGCCATCCACATGATATTCACGCGTCCAGTACGTGACTACTTCATCTAAGTATTCTTTGGTGTACTGACTCTCGTGGTTGAAATCATACCCAACATTGAAGTCATGCTTTGGAGTCACATTGAACCAAGGATTGGTAGAAGTTGGTGGACCAAAATCTCCGCTAGCATCCATTTTCACAAGCGGACTTCTTCCGAAATGATGATTCATCACCATGTCCAAAATAACGGCTATACCTCTACTGTGGGCTTTATCTACGAGTTCCTTAAGATCATTTTCTGTACCATAGAACTTGTCAACGGCTAGCTTAAATGAAGGGTTATAACCCCAACTTAAATTGCCTTCAAATTCATTCACTGGCATTAATTCAATCGCGTTTATGCCCAATGAATCCAAATAGTCAAGTCGATCTATAACTGCTCTGTAACTACGATCTTCTGTGAAATCACGAACCAACAATTCATAAATGACGAGTTTCTCCTTGGCTGGCTTTTGAAAAGTATCATCTGTCCAATTATATGGTGTCTTCGCCGTATTAATAACCGAAACTTCCTGAAAACCCGCTTCTGGAAATGCTATTAAATTGGGATATCTATTTTCTTCCCTTATTTGTCCATCGTCGAAAGAAGAAATAACTTTATTGGTGTAAGGATCTGCTATCGTGACCTTTCCGTCTATCAAGTATTGATACAAATACTCCTTACCAGATGTTAGTCCAGAAATATCAATCCAAAATTTCTCACCATCCTTTTTCATTAAATACGCTTGATTTAAAGACCAATCGTTAAAGTCTCCTAGAACATAAACATTCGATTTATTAGGTGCAGTTAAGACAAGTGTCAAACTTGTACCATCCTTGTAATTGGCTCCATTTTTCAATCCCGATGGAATAGGTGAAATCTCCGATTGTGGATCTACCACATAGGCGTGCTTAAATGATTTTGTTGTGGTCCCATTAGTTGCCTCTAGATAAAGTTCATGTGCCGCACCATCTGCCACCACACTGAATGAGTAGTCAAATTGAGTTACTGCATTCACCGAAGTAACAACTACATCATCGTGATATAAGGTAAATTCAGAGCTTTCTGATGCGCTAGCATCAAATTTGACAGTAGCGCCAGCATTATAAAACTTAAAATTTCCAATTGGGCTAACAACCTTAAGCGCATAGCCGCTGGTGATGTCAAAAACAAAATCAGTTGTTTGACCATCTGACCAATCATTGCCCTTCAATAGAATACCAACTTTGGTAATTGACTCCTTTGGTTGACTAGTAAAATCAGTAAGGGTAATAGATATTTTAAAAAACACCTGACCACCATTCTCTACTTTGGTGAATTTGGCAGGATTTGTAGCTGTAGCATTAGTATTAGCTGGGTTGACATTTGACGGGATACTTGCAGATGTATTATCGGGAAGCCAAAGCCAAAGATAGGCGTCAGATAGACCACTCAGTGCGTTTCCTGTAACATCATAGGTAATTTCTATTTGCTCATCAGGTGAGAAAAAATCCGGTTGAATTGTTGGCGTAATTGCCGCACTCTGAGCACTTACCCATAGTATTTGAAATATGAAAAATATGAGCAGATAGAATTTCTTCATCAGGGGATTATTAGAAGGGAAAAGGTAAAAAATAGGGCTATTCAGGTGAATAGCCCTATTATAATATCAATTAATTAAGCTTATTGAACTGAACCGTCACCAGTTTTGAAGTTTAGAGAAACAACTTGTCCTGCAGTAACTGCGTTACGCGCCTGATCTCCACCTTTGCCTCTGTATTCGATTTTACCGTCCAATATGACAAACTCTGCTTGCCACCATTCTACCGCATCTGATACTCCTGCTTTAGACAAAGTAGAAGCAGCTACATGTATACGGAGATCACCAGCTGCAGAAGTCGCAGGAGACTTAAGGAAGTCTCCATCTACTGTAAACAAGTTAGTAGCATTCGCAGCATCCCATGACCCGAACGCATCACCAATACCATACACTATAGGTGCATTTACTTCGATAGTAGCATCCTCTAGATTCACAACCACAGTGTAATAACCTGCAGTTCCAGGTACAGGAACGTTATCACTTCCTCTAGCGAAAACACCATTGGTAGCATCACCGGTAATACCAAAATCACCGTTCCAGTCAGCAACTGGAGCAAACTTGAAGCCACCAGTTGCTTCCATCCAAACAATTGCCCAGAAAACGTGAGCATTGTCTGCTACGGGATTTAGCTGGATACCATTTGCGGCCCAATCCCATCCACCAACACCATCACCTACCATGTGCAATTCTGCAGGATATGTAGGAAGAGCCTCAACATCACCAGTTCTTTCAAGAGCCAATGCAATGCTAGTATTACCTTCACCAGGCGTGTAAGTGACAGTCACTGTGTACTCACCATCTACTGCTGCTCCACCTACGAATTTCATATTAGCTGCACCTGCTTCAAGAGCGCCTACTGTACCACCAAAGTTTGTATTGAAATTCAAACAAGGTTCAACTGCTTGATCGCAATCTTCTGCATCTATATCAAGATCCCAGTTCCCATTGTATCTGATTTTGTATTCAGTATCTGGACCTCTCAGTACTACTTTAGTTGCTTGATAAACTACTTCGTCAGCTGATGCAGAAACTAATTCAATTTTTTGACCAGCGCTCCAGCCACCTTCAGTCGCGTTACCTATGATTTCCCAATAAGTAACTGGAAGGATTAAATACTGGCTTGTAGAAACATCAAAAACAACTTGAACTAAAGCTCCATTACTACCTAATCCAGAAATTTCACCCACACCATTTTCAGTGAGGGTTCCCAAATTATACGCAAGATCAGCATTGTCTGCCTTAGTCTCAGCAGTCCATGATCCACCAAGGAAAGAAATATCCTCACCATCTACTACTACAAAAGCAAAAGATCCATTGGCCATGTGCACATAACCCTCATAAAGACCAGGTCGCTCTTGAGTGCCAAAATCAGGCGCAGCAACTAATGCCTCGCTCAATAAATTTACCTCAGTAGTATCGCCATTTACGGCCGTTCCTACTATGTAAACACCATCAGAAAGATTACTTCCTCCTGTGTTATCCTTTATGATATCTGTGATATCATCTTCTGTCGTATCACATGAAATCGCACCAGCTACTAGAGCCAGGCTGAAGATCATAGATAAAAAACGCATTGACTTCTTCATACTTCTTCAATTAAAATGTAAATAATAGATAAATTAAAATAATACAATTTTTTCAGCCTTCTTTTGGGTTAATTCGAAATTCTATTTTGAACATGATCTTTTCAAATTTCGCAGCTTAGAGGGTATTTAAATGAGCAAAACTGAAATTCTCATAACATTCCCTCAAATAGCTTGTATAAATGTAATTTATTGAAAGCGAAATTCCTCAAAATCATTGCTCATTTTATCTCAATGAACTTTCGCAAACGTGTGCGAGATAAGATTATTTTTAATTTTATATCCAATGCAATCCTTTTCATGTTAGTAATTTCAAAATAATGCCTTTTGGAGGTCAATTATTAGATGGATAGGTATATACAAGAGATTTGCGAAGGTTTTATTAGAATAATGCAATTATCATTACATCAACACAGTACCCATGAAGTACATAAAGAAATAGTTATCTTTAAGGAAACAATTATATAGCCTTGAAAAAGAGAATTACAATCAAAGATCTTGCTCGTGAACTAGGCGTAGCGCCTAGCACCATATCTCGAGCACTTAAGGATAGCCCTGAGATTAATTCTGAGACTAAAAAGCGTGTAAAAGCTTTAGCAGAAAAGCTTAATTACGTGCCTGACTCGATAGCCATAAGTTTGAGAAATCAACGCACTAACTCCATCGGAATACTTTTACCAGAGTTTGTGCATTTCTTTTTTTCTACTGTGGTATCTGGCATTGAGGATGTAGCCTACGCCAAGGGATACCAAGTATTCGTAACACAATCCAACGAACTTTATGATAAGGAAGTAGTAGACTGTATTGGTCTCCAAAATACGAGGGCCGATGGATTCTTATTATGTGTATCCAAAAACACTAAAAATTTCGATCACATAAGGGCCTTAATTAATAAAGGGTTTCCTGTTGTATTATTCGATCGAGGTATTCCAGAATTAGACTGCTCTACCGTCAAAGTAAACGACATTAAAGGAGGCTACTTAGCCACGAAGCACTTGATTGATCAAGGCTGTAAGCGAATCGCTTTTGTAAGTGGCCCTGCTCATCTTGTAAGTATTAAGGAACGAAAACATGGCTATGTGAAAGCTATGAATGAAGCTGGGTTATTGATTGATGAAAAACTGGAAATAATGGTCGATTATCCAGTAAACACTGAGGACAAGCTACAACTTCTCACCGATCTCTTAACCAATGAAAAGCCAGATGGCATCTTTGTGCATAATGACATGGTGGCAATAGAACTTTTAGAGATTGCAAAGAAGAACAATGTGAAAGTGCCAGAGCAAGCCAAAATCATTGGTTTTAGCAATTGGTTCTTTACCAAATATACTACTCCTAGCCTCACAACTATTGAACAAAATGGTTTTGAGATAGGCCGTAAGGCTGCGGAACTACTCTTAGAAGAAATACATCACAATGCCCAAGAAAAAGGATTTATCGAACCACAGACTATAGAATTAGAACCATCATTAATAGTACGCGATTCCACGGCTAAAGCTTAAAGCTTCTCCACCATCAGATTATGGTTAGTATAGATGCAAATATCCGCAGCTATATTAAGGCTTTCTCGCACCATCTCTTCAGCAGTAAGGTGGGGTGCATGTCGTTTAAGACCTATTGCAGCAGCTCTTGCATACATACTACCCGATCCTATTGATGCAACATCGTCATCTGGCTCCAGTACGTCACCAGTACCTGAAATAACAAGTATTTCATTTTTATCGGCCACAATCATCATAGCCTCAAGTCTGCGCAAGTATCGATCTGTCCGCCAATCTTTCGCTAACTCGACAGCAGCGCGCTTCATGTTGCCCGTATACGTAGAAAGCTTTTCTTCCAACCGTTCTAAAAGGGTAAAAGCATCTGCAGTGGACCCTGCAAAACCAGTGATGATTTTACCATCATTCAGTTTACGAATCTTCTTCACGTTGCTTTTAGCCACGGTATTTCCCATAGTGGCTTGACCATCTGCTCCTATTGCTATTTGACCATTGTGCTTTATAGCCACTACAGTGGTTGACCTTATCTTCACTTTACCCATAATTCTTGATTGATAATAAAAATGTCCCGCTATTCGATAACGGGACATTGCATAATATGTTTATAAGCCTATTAGACGAGGATACGAACTGGATCTTCCAGTAAGCCTTTCAAAGTTTTCAAGAAAGAGGCTCCTACTGCTCCATCTACTGT
>JBLIFO010000081.1:0-11892 GCA_047633875.1 Marinoscillum sp.
AGGTGTAGATGCAGTACTTGGCGCGGCTGAGAAGTTTAGAATGTTCGAGTATTTAGAAGACTTCACTTCTAAAAACGAACCCAAAATTTTCGCTTCTGAGATCAAAGAAGCTAAACAGTTCAACGCCTCCTATTCCTACGGCGATCGTACGCGTACTTTCTTGAAAGTCCAAGATGGCTGCAACTATGGTTGCGCCTTCTGTACCATCCCTCTCGCTCGCGGCAAAAGTAGAAGTGCATCTATTGCCGAGATAGTGGCTGAAGCAAATGAAATAGCAGCATCAGACGTCAAAGAAATCGTATTGACAGGCGTCAACATCGGTGACTTTGGGATTCAAGATGGCAGACGAAAAGAGAAATTCATTGATTTGATCAAGGCTTTGGATGAAGTAGAAGGAATTGAAAGATTCCGAATTTCATCTATCGAGCCGAATCTTCTGAGTGATCAGGTGATCCGATTTGTTGCCAAGTCAAAAAAATTCGTTCCTCATTTTCATATTCCGCTTCAGTCAGGCAGCGATAAAATATTAAAGCTGATGAACCGTCGGTATTTGAGCGATCTATACCGCGCGCGAGTCGCTACCATCAAATCTTTGATGCCAGATTGCGCCATTGGTGTGGATGTGATCACAGGTTTTCCAGGCGAAACAGACGAAGATTTCCTTGAGACTTACCAATTCTTAAATGAGCTGGATGTCTCTTACTTGCACGTTTTCACATACTCGGAGAGAGCCAATACGGAAGCCTTGAAAATGGAAAATCCAGTACCTCAAGCCGTTCGAAATAAGCGTTCGAAAATGCTAAGAGGACTTTCTGAAAAGAAAAAGCGACATTTTTACGAGCAGCACATCCATGGACAATATTCGGTGTTGTTTGAAGATGATGTGGAAGATGGTATGATGCACGGATTCACAGAAAACTACATTCGCGTAAGCGCAAAATATGATCCCATACTGATCAACGAGACCAAGCAAGTTGTTCTCGCTCAGGTCGGAGAAAAAGGTCACATGGAAGTAAATGAATTAGAAGAGCTAGTCGTACACTAAATGAAAATAATCTGCATCGGTCGTAATTACGTGGATCACATCAAGGAACTGGGAAATGAAAGACCAGAGCATCCTGTCATTTTTATGAAACCTGATACAGCCATTCTAAGAGAAAACGCACCTTTTTACTATCCTGAATTTTCCGAAGACATCCATTATGAATGTGAACTCTTGGTGAAAATCAAAAAAGAAGGGAAGCACATCAAAGCAGAGTTCGCTCCAGATTATTATGATGAGATTGGCTTGGGCATAGACTTTACAGCAAGAGACATCCAGAGCAAATCCAAAGAAAAAGGGCTGCCTTGGGAGACGGCAAAAGCTTTCAATAGCTCCGCTCCCATTTCGGATTTTATTTCCAAAAGCGGCCATGACCTTACCAACACCCTTTTTGAGCTAAAGCTGAACGGAAACACGGTCCAATCTGGTGACACTAGTTTGATGCTATGGCCAGTGGATGAATTGATTGCCTATGTATCACAGTTCTTCACTTTGAAAACTGGAGATATCTTATTCACTGGTACTCCCAAAGGTGTTGGCCCTATCAAAATTGGTGATCAGCTAGTCGGTACCTTGGCCGGAAAAGAAATGTTTAATTTCGAAATCAAATGATTACCAATTGCCTAATCCACAATTCAGACGAAACAACGCAAAGCGCATCACTCGTTTGAAAACCCATCTCTTTTACCTGATACTTCTGATGCAATTCAGCGCCTTTAGTCAAGAAGCTGATCCGTCTCCAAAATACCTATTCCCGATCAACCCTGGACAGCAAAACTATCTGGCAGGTACGATGGGAGAACTACGATCAAGTCATTTTCATGCGGGGATAGACATAAAGACTGGTGGGCGCTCAGGACTTCCTGTATATGCTACAGAAGATGGATACATCAGCCGAGTAAGGGTCAATAAAGGTGGATATGGATATGCACTTTATATGAACCATGTAGATGGCAATACTTCAGTTTATGGCCACCTCAGCAAGTTTCATCCAGATATAGCCGCCTATGTGCTAGAAATGCAATACGCCAGAGAGTCCTTTGAAATTCAGCTTTACCCAAATGAAGACACTTTCGTGTTTTCCAAAGGAGACATTATAGGGTACTCGGGTAATACTGGCTCCTCTACAGGTCCACATTTGCATTTTGAAATCCGTGATAAAAATCAGCTAATAATTGACCCATTGAAATTTGGCTTCAGCGAGATCAAAGACAACATCACCCCTCAAATTAAGAAAATAGCTTTTGTCACACTAGATAGTGAAGCACGGGTCAATGGCACTTTTGGTAGATTTTCATTCGATGTAATCAAGGTTGACAATACCTATCTGACTATCATTCCCATCACACTAGAGGGCAATATCGGAGTTGAACTCTACGCTTATGATCTGCTAGATGGGGTTTATAATAGAAATGGCGTCCCAAGGACCACCATGGTGATCAATGAAGACACAGTATTTAGTGAGTTTAAAAATGGTCTCTCCTTTAACAAGCAAAAGGATATCCTTGTCCATATGGATTACGAAGCTTATCACAAAGAGGGACTTAAATACAATAAGCTTTTCGTGGATCATGGCAACACCAATGACTTCTACGAAGTGACTTCACCAGGACATTTTTTCAGCACAGAACAACAAACGATTAGCATCTACCTTGAAGACAGCTATCAAAATCTGTCCTTTTTTGAAATAGAAGTAAACAAGCGAAAGGTCATCAACAAGCCTGATCCTGATTTTGATAAATTCGAAATCTTTCGGGGGGTCCTTCATTTAAAGCAAGCATTTCGTGAAGTTGAAAAGCCAGTTCTACTATACTTCAGCGATGCGGCAACAGCTCTTCCTCCTTACAGGCTGGATAAGGCATTGGCATATTATACTTGGGATTTAAAAATCGGACTCCCAGATTCAATCTATTATGGGGGAGAGATTATCCATACTGGGATTTATGGGGAGATACCTTCAGAGACTGCCATCAGTTTTCACAATCATCACATGGATTTAAAATTTGATCGAAACACACTTTTCGACACACTTTATCTTCAGTTTGAAAAACGTTTCGATAAACTAAACCGGGAAATATTTTCATTTCCTCACGCAGGTGTACCACTGAGAGGAAGCGTGGAAGTGACTTTGAAACCAAAGCTGAGTTATGATCAGGAAAATGCTCGTGTCTATGCCGTCAACGGTAGCAAACTGAGCTTTCAAGGTGGGATTTGGGAAGGTGATAACATCACTTTTAGAACCAGTAGCTTGATTGATTTCACCATTGCGCAGGACACTGTGCCACCTGTTGTGCAACTGATCACTTCTAATTCTAGCAATTTGATTTTCAAAATCACCGATGAGCGTTCGGACATCAAAGAATACAGAGCCACGCTAGACAGTGCTTTTATTCTCATGCATTATGAAACCAAAAATGATCAGATCTGGGTTCAGCGTAAAAACGAAAACATACCACTCAAAGGTGAGTTTATACTGACGGTGATTGATAACACAGGAAATGAAACAGTTTACAACCGAAAACTTTAAAGTATGAAATTAAAAATAGGTGATAAAGCACCAGGTATAGAAAGCATAGACCAAGATGGGAATGCGATAAAGCTATCTGATTTCACGGGAAAGAAAATCGTGCTTTACTTCTACCCAAAAGACAACACGCCTGGCTGCACGGCAGAGTCTTGCAACTTGCGCGACAACTATGAATTGCTTCAAAAGCAAGGCTATGTAGTGCTTGGTGTAAGTGGAGATAGTGCCAAGTCTCACAAGAAATTTATCGAGAAGTACGAGCTCCCTTTTCCTTTGATAGCAGATGAGGATAAGTCAGTACATGAAGCTTTCGGTACATGGGCAGAAAAGCAAATGTATGGTAAAACCTATATGGGTACGATGAGAACGACTTTCGTCATAGATGAAAATGGTGTGATCACCGAAATCATAGAAAAGGTGAATACCAAAGACCATACAGCACAGATACTGGGTTAATTATAAATATCACATTACGAGGCACTTGACAGGCACAATATCCCTATCAAGTGCTTTTTTTATGTCCTTTTTTTGGATCACTACTAATAATTATCAATCCGTCAATATTTGTACATTCTTCTATTGAATAGGTGAGTTTGAATATTTAATTTTCTCTATTAAACCACCACCAAAATGTACCTAAACTTTAGAGTCGCAAATACATGCTTTTTGGTAGTGATCACATCATTTTCATGTTATTCACAGGTTCTAATTAATGAAGTAGTCGCGACACCACGGCAAGACTGGAGTAGCGGTGGTTTCTACAATACTGCACCTGGAGGTACTGAAGGAACCAATGACGAATGGGTTGAGCTTTACATTAGTCAAGATGGTTTGGATTTAACTGGATGGGTGATCGAAACAGATGATATAGATGTAGGCGGCGATTTGACCTCAACTGGTGCTTTTGATATATCTAACTATTTGTCATTAAGTGGGGGAACATTTACGAATACAAGAGTAGGAGATTTTTTAATCTTGGGAGATGTAGATGGTGGCGGTACGATGAATCAAGGAATCACAATCACTCTTAGAAATCCCGCAAGTACAATCATTGATCAAGTAATCATTGAAGCAAGCTCTGGTACTATGTTTTCGGGAAGCTCCAATAACATAACCGATGAATCTGTCTCGAGAATTCCGTCAGGAGTTGATACTGATGTAGATGCTGTCGATTGGTCAAAAACCAGAGCCACACTTGGCAAAACAAACAGCCCAACTGGAAAAGTGGTAATCAATGAAATAGTTACCGATCCTCAGCAGGATTGGAATGATGACAGTTTTAATGGTACACCAGGTGTTAATATCCCAGGAGATAATGACGAGTGGATCGAATTTTATATTACAACGGATGGACTTAACCTATCAAAATGGACCATTGAAATGCAAGACACAAATCCTGAAATCGTTGAGTTAAAAGGTAGTTCTGCCACTGTTTCAAATGTCTTTCGCTATATATCCTCTTCTGGTGGATCTTTTAGCAATACTAAAAATGGAGATTACCTCATCCTAGGAAATCCTTCAGGCGATATGCTCCTTACAGTACTCCTCATCCTAAAAGACACATATGGAACGGTAATCGATCAAGTACAAATCGGTAGTGGAGCTGGGCAAGCAAATGCAAATGGTAGTTCAATATCCAATGAATCTGCCTCGAGGTATGTAAATGGAAAAGACACTGATACCGATGATACTGATTTCATTCAGACCAGAGCTACTTTAGGAGCTACTAACTCACCTACAGGTAAAGTAGTGATCAACGAAGTGGTAACTGATCCGCAGCAAGATTGGGAAACAAATGGTTTTAGAGGAAATACTGGCGCAGGATCACTGACGGGATCCGATGAGTGGATTGAGCTATTTATTGTAGATTCTGGCATTAACCTTACAGGCTGGACTTTAACAATTGAAGATCCATCTCCAGATATTACTGATGGCATTATTACTACTTCAGGCCCTTTTGGAGATGCTGTTTATCTCAGTTCATCTGGAGGCACATTTATCAATACAGTAGCCGGTGACTATTATATTTTGGGAAATGCAACGGGTGAAATGGATGATGACCCGTTAATAACGCTCAAAGACGCTTCAGGAACCATCATAGACCAAGTCAAACTTGGAGGAGGATCGGGAGAAGCTCCAAATGGTGCAGCATCAGGTATTACTGATGAATCAGTGGTAAGAATTCCAAATGGAATAGATACTGATGATGATGCCTCAGATTTCTCGAAAGGACAAGCTACATTGGGAACAGCGAACAAGCTTGTGCCTTCTCCCGATTCAGGAAATGGAATAGATTTCAGCAATGGAAGTGACGATTATGTCATGATTCCTGACGACCCCTCTCTAGAAATGACGGGAGATTTCACGATTGAGTTTTGGCTTAACACTAGTGCAATAGGCAACAAAATCATTTTAGAAAAAGGATCTTCAAATACAGAATATTCAGTTCAGCAGTTTTCTGGAAATATAATAGGGCTAAACGTCAACTCAGGACAAATGAGCACAGTGGGCTCATATAATGATAGTCTTTGGCATCACGTGGCTATAGTATATCGGGGGCCGTCTAACGGGACTATCTATATAGATGGAGTTGATGATACAGATAACACTATTACATTGGGAACTCCTAGTTTTTCATCTGGAGCATTAGCTTTAGGAAACAGAGCGGGTAGTTCCTCACTCAGTATTGAAGGGATCATAGATGAAGTGAGAATTTGGAGCGATGAACGAACGCAGGAAGAAATACTGAAAAACATGTTCACCACATTATCTGGAACAGAAGCTGGTCTGGTATCCTACTACAACTTTGATCAATCAAACGGAACTACACTCCCTGATCTCGCGGGCTCCAATGACGGAACACTCACCAATATGACAGGCTCTGAGTGGACCGCCGCAAGTTGGGAAAGCTATACGCAAAACACAGCTATTCTTCAATCGGGGGGAAATGATGTTTCGACAGGAACTTCTGCACAATTGACAATTACAGATATCACATTTCTTAATGACGACAATGACTTCATTTTAGTCGGTCATGATAACGATGACTTTGTGGAAGCAACCACTGATTTGCCTACGGGCACTTTAGTCACTACACGTTTTGAGCGGAGTTGGCACCTTACCAAAAACGATGCAAGTTCGAACAATGGCAACCTGATCTTCTCCTTTGATTTGGGTTCAGCGCCAAATTCAGATTACTCTTATTATCTACTCACACGTACAGGAACGTCAGGTGATTTTACTGTAGTAAAAGCCATCGGTTCTAAACCCAACGGAAACAGCATAGAGTTCATGATAGATGGTGCGCAGCTTACGAGTGATAACTATTTCACTTTGGGTAGATCAAATACTGGGGCGGGTAATGCTTTGGATTTTAATGGGACGAATGATTACGTTTCCATTGCAGATGTGGCTGCTTTGGATTTCGGTTCAGCCACTGATTTTACACTTGAAACCTGGATCAAATTAGATGGAACACAATCTAATTATTCGGGAGTACTTGTGAAAGCTTCTACTGGAGCACCAGAGTTTGGTTATCAAGTAGTTATAAGAAATGACGGTGCAGGTTTAGATTATATAGGGGTACAATTTGCCTCCAATGGAAGTATTTATGACCTAAAAGGCACTACGGATATTAGCGATGATTCTTGGCACCATATCGCTTTGACTGTTGATAGATCAACAAACGAGGCTCTATTTTATGTGGACGGGACTTTAGAGGCAGTAACATCCTCTGGCGCTGGCGGGTCTGCAGTGATCGGTTCAAGTTTAGACAACAATGAGACTTTAAAGATCGGAACAGAACGTACTTCTGCGGTATGGTTCAATGGGCAGATGGATGAAGCACGTATCTGGTCAGATGTCAGAATCAAGCAAGAGATCCAAGACAATATGTTCAGAACGCTAGATGTCCCCAATGAATCCAATCTGGTCGCCTATTACAAGTTCGATCAAGGGATAGCAGAAGGAACGAATACAGGTGTTGATCTATTGACAGATCATAGTGGAAATAATAACTCAGGCACACTCACAAACTTCGCATTGGCTTCTACTGCCTCCAATTGGGTGGGATCAACTGCTACGGTAGTAGATGCTGCCACTGCGCCAGACCTTGCCGGTCCGGGAAATGCTTTGGAGTTTAACCGTACAAACTCGGAATATGTATCGGTTCCATATAATGCCTCAATGGCTCTGACGAATAAACTTACCGTCGAAGCGTGGGTTTATCCTACCCTTTCCGGTGCTACTCAAGGATTAGTTACAAGGGGTTCAACAACCTCTGGTCAACATGTCTTTTTCTTGGAAATTACTAACACTAATTATTACCGCTTTTTTATTTATCAATCCAACAATTTTATAATCGATGTAATTGCAAGTACGCCTGTTACTTTGAACGAATGGACACATGTAGCAGGGGTTATAGATGGGTCAAACGTCTATTTATATATAAATGGAATTCTTGTAAATAGTGATGTATCTGACGGAACTATTAGAGCTAGCGAGCCGGGAATAACACTTGGAGCTTACACTGAAGCAGGGACTTATCCTTTTTCTGGACGTCTGGATGAAGTGCGATATTGGAACACAGCGCGTACCGCCGCTCCAATCCAAGCCAATATGTTTGAAGAGCTCAATGGTGATGAAACAGGATTAAAGGCCTATTACAAATTCGATGAACCAGTAGGCTCCACAACCCTTCCTGATGAGTCTACCAATAGCAATACAGGCACCTTAACCAATATGGATGCAGCTACTGACTGGGTAAGTGCGTCATCTAGAGAGCCATTCAAAACACTCAGCACAGGTAATTGGAGTAGTGGTACTACATGGAAGTCTGGAGCTGCGCCTAATGCCAGCACAGCTGTTTTAAATATCAAGCATGACATCACTTTAGACGGAAATCTGAGTGCCAAAATGCTCAATATCGCCGATGGTGTTACGGTTACCCTAGCTTCAGGACAGATATTATCCATAGCTGGCAATATCATCAACAATGGAAGTATCGTTGGCGATGGCACACTCGCCTTTACCGCAGGCACACCAATGATAGGTGGTAGCATGAGTAACATCACTATAAATGGAGCTGCTCCAACCCTTATGTCAAACGCTACGGTCACAGGTACTTTAACCATGACCTCAGGCAACATGACCTTGAGTGACTATGATCTTACGATCAGTTCAGGCGGTACGTTATCTGGCGGAAGTAGCACTAGCTATTTCATCACTAAAAATACTAACATCGCAGGAGGAAGCCTTATCCGTGAAGTGGCCAATGGTGCAGGACAAGTAGTCTTCCCTATTGGCAGTAATGGCTCTTATACACCCTTCATAATGCTCAACTTAGGGAGAAGCGCCAGCTTTGGGGTGCGGGTATTTGATGGCACCTATGTCAATGGCACCTCGGGAGCTGCACATTCCAGTACCAAAGAAATCAACAAAACTTGGGATGTAAATGCTTTGGGATCAGGCTTCAATACCACAATTACTATACAGTGGAATTTAGGTGAAGAGGATGGATCTTTTGACAGAACCGATATGTTCATCTCCAAAAATGGTAGCTATGGCTTTTGGGAAGTAATCGCTAGTAATATAGCCGCCAATGGAGGTGGTCCTTTTCAGGCAAGTGCATCAGGAGTAACCTCTTTCAGTCAAATAGGTGGTGGTAGCGGTGATTCTCCGCTTCCGGTTACACTTACTTATTTCTATGGGGAGAAAATAGATGACTACAATGCACTACTTTGGCAGACAGTCACTGAGCAGGACAATGATTACTTTGAAATCCAGCGCGCCGATGCTGAGCTAGCATTCGAAGCTATCGGAAAAGTACAGGGTGCTGGAGACAGCAAAGAGGCAATCGACTACCAATTCAGAGATTTGAATCCAGCAAGTGGCATCAATTATTATCGCTTGCTCCAAGTGGATTATGATGGCACGGAGACCTACTCTGAAGTGATCATGCTAGAAAACACGCCTAAGCTTTCAAAATGGAGTCTCTATCCGAACCCATTTATTGATGCGCTTACCATGCAGTTTGAAGAGCCATTGAGTGGAGCACTTCAGATTTCATTATATGATATCAATGGTAAACTGATCAATGCTCCGAACCACGAATCTTTGAGTCAACAGTTTACCCTCTTTTTCAATCAGCTAAGACCTGGTATCTACTTTCTCAAAGTAAACTACAACCATCAAACACATACCGAGCGGATCATCAAAGAGTAAGCAAGGCTACATTTTTCTTTCTAAACAAGGCTGATTGGCATGAAGCCAATCAGCCTTGTTTACTTTTGCGCCATGCTCACCAATAGACAGCTTTTCCTCAATCACCTAGCACAGACTACTGATTTTCCCCTACTCATAGAAATAGAAAGGGCTGACGGAATTTATATGTATGCGCCTGATGGTAAAAAGTACATTGATCTGATCTCAGGTATTGGTGTAAGCAATGTGGGCCATCGTCACCCTGCTGTGGTCAAAGCGGCCAAAGATCAAATTGACAAATACATGCATTTGATGGTCTATGGTGAATTTGTTCAAAGCCCTCAGACGAAATTGGCTGAGGCCATTGTCAAAACCTTACCGAATTCGCTTGATTCTGTCTATCTGGTCAATTCAGGTAGTGAGGCCATTGAAGGAGCTATGAAACTAGCCAAGCGCTATACGAATAGACCCAATATCCTTAGCTGCATAGACGCCTATCATGGTTCTTCACATGGCGCTCTTTCCGCAGGTGGCAATGAGATTTTCAAGCAAAACTATCGCCCCCTCCTCCCAGGGCATTACCATATTCCGTTCAATGATCTTGACGCTGCAGCGCAAATCAATGAGCAGACAGCTGCCGTCATAATTGAAACTGTACAAGGGGAAGCAGGCGTTCGTTCGCCGAATGAAGGTTATTTACAAGCTGTTAGAAAACGCTGCACTGAGACAGGCACTTTGCTCATTCTAGATGAGATACAAGTAGGTTTTGGCCGTACAGGAAAGTTTTGGGCATTCGAGCATTTCGGTATAGTTCCAGATATTTTGGTAAGCGCTAAAGGCATGGGTGGCGGGATGCCGATAGGTGCTTTTATCAGCTCTACCGAGATCATGGGTGTTCTCAAAGACAATCCAATATTAGGTCACATTACAACTTTTGGTGGTCATCCAGTAAGCAGCGCTGCTTCCTTGGCGACCATCGAAGTGCTCCAAAACGAGCAACTCATCCAACAAGTAGACGCCAAAGCTGATCTCTTCAAGACATTGCTAAAGCATCCAAAAATATTAGAGATCAGAAACAAAGGCTTAATGATGGCAGTGGCATTCGAAAGTTTTGAATTGCTAAAAGCGATCATTGATAGAGCAATTGAATTAGGTGTGGTGACTGATTGGTTTTTGTTTTGTGACAACTCCATGCGCATCGCTCCGCCATTGATTATAACAGAAGATGAAATTCACTTGGCATGTAAGATTATCTTGCAAGCGATAGACGAAGTATCCTGAAAACTATGACACCAAAAATCAACGAAACAGTCTCATTTTTACAAAGCAAAGGTTTTGAGAACCCAGAAATAGGGATCATCCTAGGAACTGGGCTTGGTGCTTTGACCAATTATATAGAAACGATCATAGAAATTCCGTATGAGGAGATCCCAAATTTCCCTGAAGCAACCGTAGAATTCCATAAGGGAAAACTCATTTATGGAAAGATTGAGGGGAAGATAGTAATCGCTATGAGTGGAAGATTTCATTATTATGAAGGCCACAGCATGGAAGAAGTCGTTTTTCCAGTGCGAGTGATGAAGCAACTTGGAATCAAAAAACTACTCATAAGCAATGCTGCTGGTTGCATGAATCTGGATTGGAAAAAAGGTGAGCTTATGCTCTTAGACGACCATATCAACTTACAGCCAGACAATCCACTAAGGGGAAAAGAAGCAAGTGCTTTTGGGCAGATATTTACAGACATGAGTCAGCCGTATGATTCGGATATGAATCATACCATGCTGCAAGTGGCAAAGAAAAATAGTATTCCTCTACACAAAGGTGTGTATGTGGCCGTATCGGGACCAAGCTTAGAAACGCGGGCTGAATATCGCTTTTTGAGAAACATTGGAGCGGATGTAGTAGGCATGTCTACCGTACCTGAGGTGATCGCCGCTAATCAGCTATCACTACCTGTAAGTGCAGTATCTGTTCTTACAGATGAATGCGATCCTGATAACCTTCACCCTGTCAATATTGAAGACATCATAGCTACAGCTGGCAAGGCTGAAGTGCATCTTGTCACCCTATTTAAAGAAGTCATCAAACTGCTCTGACCTATGGAAACGAAGGATGTAAACGG
>JBLIFO010000082.1:0-11887 GCA_047633875.1 Marinoscillum sp.
ATAGGCTGCCCAAACTAGCCTCATGTAATTGTCAAGCGTAGTGTTAAACTCACTGCGCAAAGTAAGATCGAGACCAAGCGCTATGATCGAACCATATACATAGTAGCTCACAAATGTGTTTTCAAAATTAGTGTCATCATTGGCAGTGCCAGCATCCTTGAATGGAGCTTGTTGACTCATTTCTATGGCTGACCTGAAGGTTCGACCTGGGCCATTAATAACAATATTCAACCGGTATATTTGTCCGCTTATGAATTCTTCTTGTGTGGTAATTCCAGTTCGAGTCAAGGTAAGTCTGTCATAATAGTCGGTGAATCCTTCTCCAAACCAAAGTGCTTCAGATTGATTGGGTTTGTCAAAATCGAATGGCTCCAAGGAAGCAGGCCTAATACGTTCGATATTGTAAGCATGGAAAAACTCATGTGATATAGTGCGAATAAGGCCAATTGCATTTTCCTTTAAAGTTTGCGTAGAAGTACAAACGGTAGAGTTTCGGTGCTCCATACCATCGCCATGTACCCAAGGATTATAACTGATAAGAAATGTATAACGGCCAAAGTCAAATTTTGGGATGTCACCCATTTGCTTAACATGCTGCGCTACCACCTTTTCAATCCATTCTACATAATTATCAAGTTCCTCCGTAGTTCCTTCATGTTGCATGGCCACTTCTATGGTTTGTCCTTGCACTGTCCATCTTCTCCAATCGATTTCCCCAACCATTGTAGGACTATCGTAGAAGTAGTAATAGTTGGGTGCTGAGAAAACGTTATCGTTGATTCGCTGAAGTTGTGATGCAACATCCCATCCTTCAACCTTTGGTATCGTCAGACGAATTTTCCTATCATCCAGATCAACACCATAAACAAACGTTGCGGGCATATTCATGTGGACTTTTCGCGCATCCACACCTAGATAAGTGCCATCCGCATAGTTGCCGTAGATGGTATAGGAGAATGTTACTTGTCCGTCTTTCACTTCGGCCAACCAAGAAGAAGGAGATAGCCTATCTAATTTCACTTTATTGCCGCTTGCATCTTGCGCAATTTCCTCATAGACATTCTTTGCAAAGTTGTGACCAGCGTACCTTCCAGGTGAAGCATCGGGCATGCGTATCTCTAGTGTTGGGCTTTTAATTTCTTTGAATTTCACTTCAACGCGCAACTCATGATGAGCTATATTTTCAAATGAAAGCGAATATTCTATAGAGGCTTGAGAAAAGGTAAATGTGCTTATGAAAACAAGTAGAAAATAGATCAATCGCATTATGAATAAAGTGTTTTTTGTTCCAAAGCGCAATGATCGCCATATTATCAGTCATTATCAATGAGACTTTGGTGGGCGGTAGTAAGTTGTCTTTGAAGGCAGCCGATCGATTGAATGGAATAGTAGATACATTTGCGGCATGAATAACCTCTCCGTAGAAAATCTTGCTAAAAACTTTGATGAAAAACAGCTCTTTGATCAACTGACTTTCGGTCTGGATCAAGGTCAGAAGGCTGCATTGGTGGGAGTGAATGGCTGTGGGAAATCCACTTTACTGAAGATTATAGCTGGTTTAGAAAAGCCAGATAGAGGTGCCGTTTCTTTCCGTAAAGGGATAAGAGTGTCGATGGTTCCACAAAGTCCAGAGTTTGATGACAATGATGATGTGGTGCAAGCGGTATTTGCTGAGGATATCGAAGAACTCAATGTGATTCGCGATTATGAGATGGCGCTTCACTTAGCCACTGTGGATCCAGATAATGCGCCTGATATTTCTCCTTTGCTGGAGCGAATGGATAATCTCAATGCTTGGGATTACGAAAGTCAGGTAAAGCAACTCCTCGGGGAGCTTGGGATTGAAAACTTAGAGCAAAAAATGGGGTCTCTTTCTGGGGGGCAGCGAAAGCGAGTAGCTCTGGCGAGAGCACTGGTAGTAAAGCCTGATTTCTTAATACTCGATGAGCCAACCAACCATCTTGATCTACAGGTGATAGAATGGCTCGAAGGCTATTTGGCTACAGCCAATCTTACACTACTGATGGTAACTCACGATAGGTATTTCCTTGACAAGGTGACCAATGAAATCATGGAGCTGGAGAATGGTGAGTTGTTTCGCTATAAAGGCAATTATCAGAACTTTCTAGAAAAGAAAAGCGAACGTGAAGCACAAGACGCAGCTTCAGTAGATAAGGCCAAGAACTTGCTCCGCAAGGAACTGGACTGGATGCGCAGGCAGCCAAAAGCGCGAGGCACCAAGGCGAAGTATAGAGTGGATGCTTTCTATGAGACCAAAGATAAGGCCTCTAAGGGTGTACAGCGAGCCGAAATGGAAGTGAACCTCAAAGGTGAGCGTCAAGGCAAGAAAATATTAGTAATGGAGCATGTCTTCAAGAAATTCGGAGAGCTACGAATCTTGGAGGATTTCAGCCATACTTTTCAGCGTAAAGAACGTGTAGGTATCGTTGGGCCGAATGGTATCGGGAAATCCACTTTCCTGAGTATGCTCATCGGAGAGATAGAATCTGACGCTGGAGTAAGAGAAGTGGGTCAAACGACCAAATTTGGCCATTATACTCAGGAAGAGCAGATCTTTAATCCGAACAGTAGGGTGATAGATATTGTGAAAGAAGTAGCGGAGATTATCGAACTGGCCAATGGATCGGTGATTACTGCTTCGCAGTTACTGAATCAATTCCTCTTTCCACCAAAGATGCAATACAACATGGTTGGCAAGCTGAGTGGAGGGGAGCGTAGAAGGCTTCAACTTCTGCGAGTGTTGATGAAAAACCCAAACTTCTTGATTCTCGATGAGCCTACCAACGATCTGGATTTAATGACGCTGAATGTACTGGAAGATTATCTGGATTCGTTCGAAGGATGTTTGATGATTGTAAGCCACGATAGATACTTTATGGACAAGCTTACGGATCACTTGTTCATCTTTGAAGGGCATGGAATAGTTCGTGACTTTCCGGGCAACTATACAGATTACCGAGAGGAGGGAGGCTACAAAGCAAACTCCAATCAAAAGCAAAAAGAAACTAAAACAGCTGAGTCGAAGGAGCCTGTTAAGAAGACTGAAGCTAAGAAGCTTTCTTATAATGAGCAGCGAGAATACGACAGTCTAGAGGGTGAGATTGCCAAGTTGGAGACCAAGGTCGAGAACCTGACCGAAGAGATGAATGCTAAGACTGACTTTGAAGAGCTTCAGAAAATGGCACAAGAAATAGACAAGATCAAAGAATCAATCGAGCAAAAAGAAATGCGTTGGTTGGAGCTGACTGAGAAGATAGGGGGTTGATTCACTTATTGGTTGGTGTTCTAAAACAAGAAAAGCCTCTGAAAATTTAATTTCAGAGGCTTTTTTTAATTTTTAAGTTTCTTATTTCTTCATAGAAATTCTAATTGAAATGGAAAGTGTCTCATCAACATTGTCTCCATTAAAATCATCCATTTCTGTTTCAGTAATTCCAAAAACAAAGGAAGAGTTTGTTAGCGTATAAACATCCACTACAGATTCATCTTCAGTTCCTGCATCTAATGTTAGTTTGTCTCCAGCGCTATTCAAGGCCCAAGTACCTGTGGAACTATCACCATCGAAAGATGCAGTGTATGCACCACCACTTTTGAACTCTAGGCTAATACCTGCAAACAGGTTTGCTTCTTCTTCGAATATAGCTTTGAATTCTGCTGCGTCAGCATCGGATAGTTGTAGTTCTCTTTTGATATAAGTGACGAAATCTTCATTTCCAATTTTTAGGTCAATAGTTGCAGACTGGTATGTCCAAGCACCAACGAGACTTGCAGTAGTTCCTTCACCACCTTCTTCATCCGAACAAGAGATTAAGAATGGTAATAAGATGAATAGATAAAATAATTTACTGACGTTTTTCATAGTTGATTTGTTGTATGATTTGAGGATCGAATATAATATTGATTGTTTTATTGGAAAAATCGCAAAGCGCTTATTTAGTTTAAATACGATTTTAAGGGTAGATTAAACATCCATTACAAAGTAAGAAGAAAAGAATTTTAGTCTAGTTATTTATGCAGTTATCAATAATAGACTCATTTTTGATGAACATTTAAACAACTCAACATGACAAAATATTTTGCAACCCTTATACTAGTCTGCACTGTGATCATAGCAAGTGCACAAGTGAAAGCACAAGTTGGCCTGAAAGGTGGACTAAACCTTGCAAGTATCAATACTGATGATCCTGCGGCTTCTTATGAAGCTACTACAGGTTATCACCTCGGTGCTTATGCCTTAATCAAAGTATTAAGCTTTGGTATCCAGCCTGAAGTTCTGTATTCAGTAAAAGGTGCAGCTGGAGAAAGAATAGATATTTCTGGGGTAAAATCTGATTTTTCCCAAGATTTGGTTTACTTGGAGTTTCCAATCATGGCAAAATTCTATTTGCCACTTGGTCTCAATGTACAAGCCGGTCCGCAATTTGGAACCTTGATTTCAGCAGAAGGTAAAATCGAAAATAGTGGAGGCACAACTACTATAAGCAAAGACAGCTATAAAAACTCCGATATAAGTGCTGCTATAGGGGCTGGATGGGACATGCCATTCGGTCTTAATGTGAGCGCTAGGTATGTGATCGGGTTGTCTGATGTCAATGATGGAAATGGGGAAGAAGCGAAAAACAGGACTTTCCAATTGTCTGTAGGATTTAAGCTTTTTGGGATTTAAGTCCACTCAAAAAGCTTAACAAAAACAAACGAAAAAAGGAGTACAAATGCACTCCTTTTTTCATTAAAGACTGGAAAGGTCTATTAGCAATATTCTTTAAAAACTTCTACAAGGTGATTTGCAATCATATCAGCAGATCTTCCTTCTATGTGATGTCTTTCTACAAAATGAGCAAGCTCACCATCTTTGAAAAGCGCTACTGCAGGTGATGATGGAGGAAAAGGTAGCGTAAACTCACGCACTTTAGCTGTCGCATCGAAATCTACACCAGCAAATACTGTCGTCAAATGATCAGGCTTTTTAATGCTTAGGTTTAGCGCTCTGGTCACGCCTGGTCTAGCTGTCCCAGCAGCACATCCACATACAGAGTTGATCACTACGAGTGATGTTCCTTTGTGGTCTTTGAAATGGCTTTCTACTGCTTCAGCTGATTTTAGCTCCTCAAAACCAACCGCAGTTAGTTCGTTTCTCATTGGTGCTACTAGTTGTTCAGGATACATATCGTTTTTATTTATAAGCTATTTTAAAAATTTATTTTACATAAAACCAAGCTCCAACTTGGCGGCTTCTGACATCATCTCAGTAGCATATGGCGGATCAAAAGTCACTTCCACTTCCACATCGTTTACATCAGGTATTTCTTTGATGGCCAACTTTATCTCACCTGGGATTTCTTCAGCAGAAGGACATGCCGGAGAAGTCAATGTCATCAATACATGGACATTGTTCATAGGAAAGATATTGATCTCATAGATCAAACCGAGTTCATATACATCTACCGGTATCTCAGGATCATAAACCGACTTGATAGCCGTTACAATTTGTTCTTTAAGATTGGTTTCTGTGGCAGTATTGTTTGTCTCTTCCATCATTTCGATGCATTTTGTGATTTAGAACTCAAAGCCAAGGCGTAAAGTTTCATTTGTTTAATCATCGCCCCAAAGCCATTTGATCGCTGTGTTCCAATGAACCTATTCATTCCTATTTGAGTAGGAAAAGTTAAGTCTTGGTTGAGAATGTCAGCTGGCTTTTGATCAGAAAGCACTCTTATTAGTAAGCTTACAAGACCTTTTGTGACAGAAGTATTGCTATCACCATGAAAGATCACATCGCCATCATTCGACAATGAAGCGTCTAACCACACTTTGCTTTGGCAGCCTTTTACTATGTGATCTTCATCTCTTTTATTCTCAGGAAATTCATCCAATCGTTCGCCAAGTTCCATCACATAGTTGATGGTCATTTCCATGTCTCCGTCTAAAAGAGAAAACTCTTCGATGATCTCCTGCTCTATTTCTTTGATGCTGCTCATCTGATTTTTTTTATAATTTCTTTCAAAGCATTTGCGAGCTTATCAATCTCAGCTGTGGTGTTATACACTGCGAATGATGCCCTTACAGTTCCTTCAATACCGAAGTGATCCATTAGCGGCTGGGCGCAGTGGTGACCAGTGCGGACTGCTATTCCTTTAGCATCCAGCAAAATGCCTAGATCGAAAGGATGGATGCCATCGATAAGAAAGGAAATAACAGAAGTTTTGTTTTTAGCAGTGCCAATTGGGTGAAAGCCATCCAGTTCACTGAGCACTTTGGTGCCATATTGCAAGAGGCTCATTTCTTGCTCATGAAGTACATCAAAGCCAATATTTTCTATGTAGTCTATTGCACTTTTCAAAGCCACTACATCCGCAATATTTGGTGTGCCTGCCTCGAATTTGTAAGGAATGTCATTGTAGGTAGTGCCTGAGAAACTGACCTCTCGGATCATCTCTCCACCACCTTGGTAAGGGTCCATTGCCTCAAGTAAAACACGTTTTCCATAAAGGACGCCCACGCCAGTTGGTCCGTACATTTTATGACCTGAGAAAGCCATAAAATCACAATCTAATGCTTGAACATCTAATTTTTGATGTCCCGCAGATTGCGCACAGTCAATCATGACTACCGCACCTACTTCATGGCCTTTGGTAATGATTTCTTTTATCGGGTTGATCGTGCCAAGCGCATTGCTGATAGCTACTATAGCTATCAGTTTTGTCTTCTCACTGATCAACGAATCTAATGCTGCGATATCCAATTCGCCGTTTTCTAAAACTGGAATTACTTTGAGAACAGCACCTGTTTGAGAGCAGAGCATTTGCCATGGCACAATGTTGGAATGATGCTCCATCCCAGAAATTAGAATTTCATCACCAGCCTTTAGGAATTTACGTCCATAGGACTGAGCGACAAGATTGATCCCTTCTGTGGTGCCTTTAGTGAAGATAATCTCTTCTTTTTCGGCAGCATTGATAAATGACTGAAGTCTCTCTCTTGTAGCTTCGAAAGCGGTTGTAGCACGTTCTGCAAGCGTGTGGATGCCGCGGTGAATATTGGCATTATCAAATTCATAGTAATGCACAAGTGCATCTATGACTTGCTTTGGCTTTTGGGAAGTGGCCGCATTGTCAAAATAAACCAATGGTTTACCGTTGACTTCCTGATGTAGTATCGGAAAATCAGCACGTATTTCTTCGATCGTTTTTTTTACAATAGTCTCCATTAACCTAGTTTGCGTGTGGTGATTTCTTCTATTTCGGCTTTCACCAATTCTTCTTTCACCTGCAAGAGTGTCTCATTTGCAAAAGCGTTGAGCATAAGCGCCTTTGCTCTTGTTTTGGAAATCCCACGTGAACGTAAATAGAAAATAGCTTCTTCGTCCAATTGGCCAGTAGTACATCCATGTGAGCATTTCACGTCATCTGCCCATATCTCTAGCTGAGGTTTGGTATGGATGATGGATTCTTCGGACAAAAGGATATTGTTATTTGCTTGGAATGCATTGGTCTTCTGCGCGATAGGCCTTACATAGATCTTACCATTGAAAACCCCACGGGATTTTTCATCTAATATGCCTTTGTAAGTCTCGTTGCTAAAACTATTTGGCTTCACATGATCCACAGAAGTATTATTGTCGACATGCGTGTTACCAGACAATTGGTATAGACCATTCATATGCGCTTCTGCATTTTCACCATCTACCGTGATGAAAATATTGTTGCGAATCAAAGCAGCCTTGAACGAATACGTGTTGGTATAAAATCTAGAGTTATTTCCTTGATCAGCATATATACCCTCTATAGAATAATAGTTGATAGAGTAGTTCTGTACTTTGGTGTAACGCACCTCAGCATTGTCCGCTATATGAAACTCCGCAATGCTCAAATTCAAGTGATTTTCCTCAGTTGAGCTACAAACTGTGCGCTCATAGAAATTGATACGACTACTAGATTCTGCCTTCACAAAAATCCGAGGAGATGAGAAGGCGCCACCATCCACAAAATTGTAGACAAAAGTGCCTGCTACATCCGCGCCTTTGCTTACGCGAATTGCTAAACCATCTTCGAAAACTGCAGTATTGAGATGAGCAAATACATCTTCAGCCATCCCTTTAGCGGTGGCAAAATTTCCTTTAAGAAAATCTATTGTGTCAAATGAACTTGCATTAACAGTATGCACCTCCATATCTGAAGCATCAGTATGGATTAAAGAGTTGTCTAGATCAAATCTTCCATTGATAAATACCAAATGATTGGCATTTCCAACATTGTAAAAGTGGTTTCGGATCGATTCTTTTGACCAAGCGCTCTTCTTCGTTTGGCTTAAAGCATCGAACTTATTATTGAGAAACTTAGGAATTGAAGTGAATTTGTAGCTCTCACTCTTTTTGTTAGGCAGGCCTGTTTCAAGAAAGTACTCTGCAGATGCTTTTTTTAGATCTGAAAGGGAATCTTTGTTCAGTTGATAATCCTTTGATGCCTCAAGGAGAAGTTGTTCGAAAAGTGGTTCTATAGGTGTTGTTACACTCATTTTTTTTGATTTTCTTAAGCTGTCGCTACTTCTTCTTTGATCCAGTCGTATCCTTTTGCTTCTAGTTCCAATGCCAGTGATTTATCACCAGACTTTACGATCTGGCCATTGTACAATACATGCACAAAATCCGGAACGATGTAGTCCAATAAGCGCTGATAATGAGTTACTACAATAGTAGCATTGTTTTCATTTTTCAATGAATTCACACCGTGAGACACTATTTTGAGTGCATCTATATCTAGGCCCGAGTCTGTTTCATCCAAGATGGAAAGCTTTGGCTCAAGCATCGCCATTTGGAAGATTTCGTTTCGCTTTTTCTCACCTCCTGAGAAGCCTTCATTGAGTGCTCTACTAAGTAAAGCCTGATCGATCTCAACTAGCTTCATTTTTTCTTTCATTTCCTTAAGGAAAGCCACAGCATCTAGTGCTTTTAAGCCACGAGCTTCACGTACTTGGTTTACAGCAGTTTTTAGGAAATTGGTAGTAGATACACCAGGAATCTCCACAGGGTATTGAAATGCTAAGAAGATGCCGACTCTGGCGCGCGCTTCAGGAGATAGCTCCAATAGGTCTGAACCCAGGAATTCCACACTTCCACCAGTCACTTCATATTCTTCTCTTCCTGCAAGTACAGCAGCTAAAGTGCTTTTGCCCGATCCATTAGGACCCATGATAGCATGTACTTCACCTGCTTTTACTTCTAGGTTGATTCCTTTCAGAATCTGCTTACCCTCGATTGAGGCTTGTAAGTTGTTAATCTTGAGCATTTAATTTGATTTTTTAATTATCCAACACTCCCTTCAAGGGTGAGTGCTAATAGTTTTTGTGCCTCCACGGCGAATTCCATAGGTAATTTGTTCATGACCTCTTTTGCAAAGCCATTGACGATAAGTGCCACCGCACTTTCTTCGTCTATTCCTCGCTGTTGACAGTAGAAGATCTGGTCTTCACCAATTTTTGAGGTAGTCGCTTCATGCTCCACATGTGCACTACTGTTTTCTACATCTATATATGGAAAAGTATGAGCGCCACACTTATCACCCATGAGCAATGAATCGCACTGCGAAAAATTACGAGCGTTTGTAGCACGCTTCATTATATGAACCTGCCCACGGTATGAGTTTTGTGATTTACCAGCAGAGATTCCTTTAGATATAATACGGGATTTAGTGTTTTTCCCAATGTGAATCATTTTGGTTCCTGTATCTGCTTGCTGATGGTTGTTAGTCACAGCTACAGAGTAGAACTCGCCTTGTGAGTAATCACCCTTGAGAATGCATGAGGGGTATTTCCAAGTGACTGCAGAGCCTGTCTCGACTTGTGTCCAGCTTATCTTCGAATGATCACCAGCGCAAATACCTCTTTTAGTTACGAAATTGTAAATTCCACCTTTTCCATTCTTGTCACCAGGGTACCAGTTCTGAACGGTAGAGTATTTTACTTCTGCTTCTTTAGCCGCATAGATTTCTACTACAGCTGCATGAAGTTGATTTTCATCACGCATCGGTGCAGTACATCCTTCTAAATAAGAGACATAAGAATTGTCTTCAGCTACAATCAAGGTTCTTTCAAACTGTCCTGTATTAGCAGCATTGATTCGGAAATAAGTAGAAAGCTCCATCGGGCAACGTACCCCTTTAGGAATGTAGCAAAATGAGCCGTCAGAGAATACTGCTGAATTCAAAGCAGCGTAGTAGTTATCATTAGGAGGAACTACTGATCCAAGATATTTTTTAATTAACTCTGGATGTTCCTTCACTGCTTCGCTAAAAGAAGAAAAAACAATTCCTAATTCCGAAAGTGTTTCTTTGAATGTGGTAGCCACAGATACAGAATCGATCACAGCATCTACCGCTACGCCTGTCAGTCTTTTTTGCTCATTTAAAGAGATTCCTAGTCGCGCAAAAGTATTGAGCAACTCAGGATCAATTTCATCCAAGCTTTTGGCTTTGTTATCCTTTTTAGGGGCAGAGTAATATTTTATGTTTTGATAGTCAATTTTCGGATACTTGACATTTGGCCATTTAGGCTCTTCCATTTCCAACCATCTTCGATAGGCGGAAAGTCTCCATTCCAACAACCATTCTGGCTCGGATTTTTTTGCGGAAATAAACCGAACAATGTCTTCATTTAGACCAAATGGAGCCTCATCAGCTTCAAAGTCTACATGCCAGCCATGTTCGTATTCCTTTGATGTAAACTCTTCAAGAATTTGATCGTCCTTACTCATAAATAGGTTTTCATGCGTTTTGCTATACTAACAACCAGAAGCCTCTGGAAGTTTTGCAAAGTAAGCACTTATTTATAACTATTCTAAATAAGCACCTAACTAATCACTCCTACTTGAGCTTTAAAAAAATAAAATAGCGGCCGGAGACCTTAGAATAATAGATGTCTATTCATGCTCTCCTCAAGGGATATGAACGTTTCTGTTCGCTCAATTCCTTCTACTTTTTGGATTTTGTCATGAAGAACATCTTTGAGATGCTTAGTATCTCGACAATGGATTTTAATAAAGATGTTATAGTTACCAGTAGTGTAGTGTACTTTCACTATTTCAGATATGTCCCTAAGCTGCTCAACTACTTGGTCGTATAAGGATGACTTTTGCAGGTATATTCCCATGAAGCAGGTTACATCATAACCCAACTTTGAGTAGTCCATTTTCAAGGTGGTACCAAGTACAACACCCATTTCTTCGAGCTTCTTCATTCGAACATGAACAGTTCCGCCTGAAACAAATACTTTTTTAGCTACCTCAGTGTAAGGTAGTTTGGCATCCTCCATCAAAAGATTGAGGATTTTCAGATCTACATTATCTATTTCGTAATTTTTGCTCATGGCATTATTGGCGGTTTATTGAATGCGTACCTATTTGAACTAAAAGCTGTTATTAAATTTAGGTCAAAAATATTCAAATATTTTTAACAAGTTCATAGATATGTTGATTTTGGATGCAATAAAATCTCATTGAGCGGTGAATTTCGCAGAATATGGTGATCAAATTGATCGCATTTTTTTTGCGAAATCATTAACTGCTTCAATCTATTCTAAGTTTTGAATTGACCATTTTCCTAAAATCTTTAAAATAATCTCTTCTAAATTCTACTTCTCACCAAATTATGAATTGAATTGCTGGAAAATCATTAAATGAAATTCAAAATGGAAGCCTATTTCGGCGGTAAAATATGAATACGACAAAAATTATTAATAAAAAGTATATGAGATGTAAATATTCATTCAATACGTTGAAATTATTTTAATAAATCAAAGAGAGCATTAACTTTGTTTTATTAAACAGCGGTAAACATATGAACGCTGGTTACTGTGGGGTGATAATTTGGTTTTC
>JBLIFO010000083.1:0-11793 GCA_047633875.1 Marinoscillum sp.
GGGGTATAGTTTCAATTTGTAGGGCATTACTATTGGGGAGTCTTGTAATTTGTCATCGACGAAATTGGGTTAAAGAAATAGGGTTTTTCCTGAGAAAAAGGGGGTGATTCCCTGTAGATGGAATGAGGGAGATTGAATAAATTGTGGTCGTAGACAATCCTGACATGAATCGAGGCTCGATTCATTGGTTTGTCTCAATGATGAAGTAAGTAATAATCATGAACAGCTCACTAACCAAAGGAATTAAGATTCTATGAAACTCGAAAAGATACTTGACAAACTCGGTTCAATTGAAAAGAACTCATTCATCAAAATCATTGACAATATCATTTCTCACAACCCAAAAAACAGTCGAGAAATAAACAGGATTTTGAGTGACTCGGATAAAGGGCTCAAGTCAGTAGACAACCAGAACATTTCAAAAATATTTGCCCTAACCTCTTCCGAATTTCAAGCACACATCAAATGTGAGTTCCAAGAGATCACATCACAGCTGGACATCTTGATAGACATTATCATCCGGGATGGAAACTGCATTATGAAGCAGGACTGGTTTTCGAGATTATACGATACTGAGATTAAACATCTAAAGACACGAATTAAAGGACTAGAGAAGGATTTTGACAACCCTAAGTCAGAATTAAGCCCAACCAGAAAAAGGGATTACAAGATTTATAAATCTTGCTTGCACACCGCCTATCACAATGACATTGAGAACAATCGAGATGCGAAGATAACGCAGGACGAACTCTCCATTATTCTTACCCTTTCAAAGCAACTAGGACTCTCGCAAGAAGAAATAAAGCTCATTAACTACTCTATCTTACCTATCAAGAAAATAGATATTCAAGACTTGATCAAGGGACTCAAAAACATCGGCGTCATCTTCTATTCAAATAAGGAGAATACCATATACGTCGCTGATGAAATGGTGAGAATGCTAAGACGTGTTAGAGGAAAAGAAGTCGCTGAAAAATTCTACAGAAGAACGCTTATGCTACTGCGCGAACCGAACATCAATCAAATAGCAAGAGATCATAACATTGACCGAAAGCTTTCAAACGCACAAAAAATCGAAGAAATCATTAAAGAAGGGGTCTCTTTCTCTAATCTACTCTTTGATGATATCTACAAGCAAGGAAGCACATTGACTGAGAAGAAAAAAACACTGAATACGCTCTGCGAGAAAGGTCTGAATATAACCAACCTCAAAGGGAGCACTCTTGACGATAAGATTGACAGCCTCATTCAGCACTTTGAAAATGTGGAGCGAGATGAGAAGGTAGGGATATCATTAGATGGATTTGACAAGCTTCTTTCCGAACTCAATCAATCTTTGCCTAAGCTTAATAATCAGATCAAGAGTCAATTCGAGCTTCAGGACGAATACGTGCTAAAAGCCGATTTTCTGCTCGACTACAATATTAAGCCCCGAGACATCTTGGATTTAATCACCAAATCTGATTTGACAAAATTTATCAAAGACAATGGGGTGAAGCAGCGAGGCGACGATATTCTAAACATACTCGATCATTACAAGGATGTCGAAAACCTCTATTTAGAGAATTACGAGAATGTAGCTTTTCGCAACCTCAATTTACTCAAGGAGAACGGTATTACGGTAAAGGAAAGCGAACTGGGATTGAAATTCGAAGACATCACAAAGACCATTTTTGTTGGCCTCGGGTTTAATGTGGATGATGCATTCAAGAATCAATTGAATACGAAAAAGGATATGATGGATATCCTCTTGAATCTTGACAACAACGAAATCATCATTGTCGAGTGCAAGACGAGCAAAGAAAGAGGCTACAATAAATTCAGCTCGGTATCCAGACAACTCAAAGCTTACCAAAGTTTGGCTTTGAAGAATGAATTGAGAATTGTGAAGATACTCTTGGTAGCTCCAGAGTTTAGCGATGACTTCGTGACGGACTGCGAGATGGATACTGAAATGAATTTATCCTTGGTTACTGCCTCTACCCTATCGCATATTTACGACGCGTTCAAAGAATCCAAATACACTGAATTCCCTCATGTGTTGTTTCGTGATATTGTGATCAATGAGGAAAGGATAATTAAGGCGTTGAGTAAGTGATGGGCTATTTGCCAATAGTATTTTAGGCCTGAATGCAATTTATAGAGAATGAGGGTAGTTACTTGGATGATTGAAGGGGTTGGGTATATTTGGGGGGAACCAAGACCTGTAAGGATGAGAACTTCAATCAATAAAGATAATTTGAGAACTGAACCAGTGCCTCATGGCCTGAGCAGCTGCTAGAAAAAGCATCCAAAACGACTACATCCTTCTAATGTGCAACAAAGTGCGGCAAAATAAATACAATGAAGAAATTAACATACCTCATCACTGCAGCCTTAATAATAGCATCATGTCATAGTTCTAATAAGAAAACTTCAGATCAAGATAGCTCTGATTATGAATACGAAGAGACTTATGATAATTACGAAGAAGATGAGAACGAATACAATTACGATTCCGATAACAATTTATTTGAAGATGGCACTTACTCTGCTACCGTAGATTATTATAATCCTGAAACAGGATATTCAGCTACGTATACATTGGACGTAGAAGTAGAAGATAATCAAGTGACCATTATTTACTTTCCAAATGACGGATATTTAGATGAAGATCATATTTGGCCGGATGAGCTCGATGAAAGTGGATATGTCATTATTGAAGGTGAAGAAGGAAAGTCTTATGAAGTGCAAATAGATCACTAAAACAGCAAACAATGAAAAAAGCGCTTTTAATTCTCATTCTGTTCGTTACTACTTCAAATTTCTTTGGTCAAGATTTAAGCGGATACAAGTATGTTTATGTTCCAACTTTGACTTACCAAAATGGCGGAACTGACATTTGGAGCATTTCTTCTAACCTTAGGACTTTATTTATGCAAAAAGGATTCACAGTTCTAAACGAATCCTCAAATCCAACTCAAGATCTTCAGCAGAACCCCTGCTTACTCTTAACCTGTTTTATCGACCATACAAATGTCACCGTCGGCACTAATTCTGTGACTCTAATTTTGAAAGATTGTAATAACAAGATTGTTATTACAAGCAAAGGTAGTGCCGCAGGATGGTCGGTACAAGATGACTTTAATAAAGCCACAAAGAGAGCATTCAGAGATATTGAAAATCTTCCCTACAGATTTAATCCTGAAAAAACTGCGAAATTGGATCTTCCTGAGGTTGAAAAAACTAATGAAACGGAACAATCGCTGACAACATATTTTGATACTAATGCAATAGATGAAATTGAAGGTATCTACAAATCATATCAGTCTGACCAGTTGGGTTATTACAAATTTGGGATTAAGAAATACGGAAGTAAATACAAAGCAATAATTATTGAGTCCGATATGAACTATTGGAAAGCAGGCGAAGTCAAAGCTGTCTTTGAACCCAGCTCCATGAAAGGATTTTATTCTACAAAATGGTATATGGGAAACAAAACTTCATTCGAAACTTTCGCTTTAATGGAGAACCCAGCGCTATTCTCGGTAGAATTTAAAGATTTAAAAACAGGCGAGAAAAGAACAGATAAATTCATTAAGATGTATCCGTCAGCAGAAGTGCAATCTACAGCAGGCATTGACGGAGTTAGAGCGACAGGAAGTGGATTTGTTATTTCAACAGATGGAGTTATTGCGACAAATGCTCATGTCATTGAAGACGCAGAGAGGATTGAAATTGTGCTCCACAGTGAAATTGGAACTAAGACTTACTCTGCATCAGTCTTATTGAAGGATGAATCAAATGATGTTGCTCTGTTGAAAATTGAGGATGATGATTTTAGAGGCTTTAACTCAATACCTTTTTCTGTTTTGCAGACCACGGAAATTGGGGAAGATATTTTCACAATAGGATACCCATTGAATAGTTTAATGGGTGATAATTATAAAGTAACCGACGGTATTGTAAGTTCAAATACCGGACTAAAAGACGATATACGCTTTATGCAGATAACAGCCCCGATACAACCGGGAAATTCTGGAGGGCCTCTTTTTAATAAGGATGGAAATGTTATTGGTTTAACAACATCAAAACTCAATGAAAAAGCTGTGGGCACATCAATCGAAAATGTCAATTATGCGATTAAAGCCATTTACCTAATCAATATCTACAATATGCTTCCGAATAGCGTCAAACTCAGTGAAAACACCAACCTTTCAAATAAGACACTCCAAGAGCAAGTGAAGACCCTTAAAAATTATGTTTGTCTAATCAAAGTGTATTAACAGTAGCAGCGGCAAAGCTGAACCTATTTCAGATTATAAAAACAGATAGTTCTGATGACCCAACATCCTACAATTTATCGGATAGATACTGATCATCCCAAGCTGCGGGGAATCACTGTACTTGAAGATATTGCTAAAACGATCGTGAGCAGTTATTATGGAAATGTTGGTAGTAATTATGTTTTTGATCCAAAAAATATGTCCATCACTTCTGAAAATGGAGTTCAATACCCGCTCCACTGGGTTTGCAACCCTGCGGCACAAAATTAAATACGGCATGTTTACTACTTAGCGCAGCGATCTCACGCAGCGAAGCAAGTAAACCCTGCGGAGCAAGTTAACACCTTAGCCAGGAAAAGCACCAAGCGCCCCCACACCAGGCAGCTATACCAAAAAGGACTTGTAGAATAGGGTGCCAGTCATCCATAGCTATAAGTTACGCAGGCATTGGTCAGGGTAGAAGATGAGTTTTCAAGGATTGTCGACAAAGAGGTGGAATGGATTAGAGAATTTTTATCTTGTGGGGAAACAAAGGGTTAACCAAATGGAGAGACTGTAATCATCCCATAAGCGAAATAAGTGCAACTGAGTTGCGGTTCATCACCAAATATTAGGGTATAGTGCAACTCAATTGCGGTTATTTACTTGTTGGCAATAATTAAAAAATGAAAAGAGGAATAATTACAAATACAGGTAGAATGGTAAGAAATGATTCTCAAAGTGTATCACTGTCTGGAGGACTTACCGATAATGATTTGAATTACTATCTAATGTATTGGGACAAAATAGTTATGCCAACTAATAATATTTTTCATTTGGCAATCAGAGATGAGGAAGAACTATTAAAAACTGAGATTTTAGAAAGACCTCGTGTTGCCTTTAGCTCTTGGACTACTAATGTTGAAAATGGTTCATTTGACCCCTTCGTAATAGCACAGTCGATTGTGGCAAATAATCTATTATCCAAGGACAAATTAACTGATTGGACAATACATCAGTTAGGTGAAGAGATTGTTATTGGAAATGATCAAAAAAAAGAATTTGATGCGATAAAGGTAGAATTATTAAAATGCCTACCTGTTCCAGATGGACAATTGAATTTTGCAGAGATATTAGAATTCAAAGAAAAGAGAAAAGATGAATTATCTGAATTACACTCTAAAATAGATTCTTTGTATTTAGATATCTTGAATTCTCCTGACAAGGACTTTGCCCTGCGAAAAAGTGTAAGTGAATTTAATGAAAGTATTGAAAATATTAATTCTGTATCAGAAGAAAGATTTAAATCATTGACTAAATACAATCTTACAACTGAATTGAATTTAAATGGTAAAGATTTAAGTGTTGCAATTGCAAGTGGTGCTATTTTCGACTTTTATACAACTGGGTTTACGATACCAATCGGAACTGTAGTTTCTGGATTAGCTTCATTAATTAAGGTTAAAGCAAATAGAACAACAAGTATTGAAAAAGCTGAAAACAAACTAAAACTGAGCTATTTAGCTGAAGCAACCGAAAAAGGAATAATATAAAACTATTGCCAACAATACCTATACGTAATGCGGGTTTTCTACGTAAATGAAAGACCGTCCACACAATGAAGTCCGCCAATGCTTAAATTGGTATTTTGAGTGAAGAAATTAAATACAAATTATAAACCTTTGGCTACGTGCACATTTGAAAACTGCGCTTTTCAAATCCCGCACTACGCATAGCTGAGGCGTTGTGCAGCATTAAAAAGACAAAGAAATATGAATAAATTATTTACGACCTTATTGGCAATCCTATTTATATCAAACACTATTATAGGGCAAAGTGCCAAAGAAATAGCAAAGAACTGTTTACCTTCAACTGTTTCTCTTGTAATGGAAGATGGTTTCAAGCAACCTATTTCATTAGGTTCTGGCTTCATAATTGATAATGGTAAGGTTGTAACAAATTTACATGTTATTGAGGGGGCAAAATATGGTTATGTATTTATAAATGGAAGCTCAACAAAGCATAAAATCCAAGGTTATGCTGCTATTGATAAACAAAACGATTTAGCAATTCTTTCTGTCCCAACAATTACAGAAAAATCTTTGCCCCTAGTTACGATAACTCCAGAAATTGGCGAAAAAATTTATGCAATAGGGAACCCAAAGGGTCTTTCAGGAACCATATCAGAAGGTATTATTAGTGGGATCAGAAATTTAGAGAATAAAGAATTAATACAAATCACTGCACCAATTTCACCAGGAAGTAGTGGTGGACCAGTTATAAATAATTCTGGACAAGTAATTGGTGTTGCGGTTGGAACTTTAACTTCAGGGCAAAACCTAAACTTTGCTATACCATCTTCATTATTAAAATCACTGATAGCAAAAGGAATCAGCTCATTAACTCCTTTAAATATTTCTAAAGGAGCTACTGCTCCAAAAACTGCAAAAAATGAAATTGATGTTAAAGAAGGTTTAACAATTAGGGATTGGAAATATGAAACAGGAATAACTTCTATGAACGTTCAACCCCATCATAAATTGATTAAAAGCATTTCTATTAGAAATCAACTCCCGTATACCGTAAAAAAGATTCACGTTATTTTTATCCTATTTGATAAGTCAGGTATTCCTGTTGACTACTTTGAAGAAACATATTTTGATGGTTATCGAGATGAAGGGATAAAACCTTTTTTAGCAAAGACTATAACTTTTTTCATCTCTGAATGGGGAGATCATCGTGCATTAAGAAAAGAATATGGTGAAAATTTAGAGGTTAGAATTCTTGATTTTGAAATAGTAGATGAATAACGCTACACAACAAAACCCTGCGCAAACTACACCCTCGGCCATCACTCCTCCCGCTCTGGCAACAAAATCTTCCTCTCCTCAAACAGCCCCAAATTAAACGGAGTATTTGAACTTTCGGAAAGGCAGTTTTGAAGACAGCTTACCATGATGGAGCTCTGCAATTGTTTTCTCACACACAAGCTACTCTCTGACTTTATTCTTCATCAACTCCGCCAAACTAGCAGTAAATGGAAAAGCCGAAGCCCTCCCTCTCGAGTAATTTTTAAAGTTCTTGAAATTCCAACGCACTTCTTCAAACTCGGGGTTTGTCACCCGCTCTAATTGAATTACCAGATAACTCTCTTGCGAGGGCGAAGGATAGTCCTTTCTAATTAAATCCGTCTTTGAAAAAACTCTAGGACCTCTACTCACAATCTTCCATAATTCCGCTGAGTCTTTGTCGCCCTGCCCATGAAGCAGAAGGTATTTTGAACTTACCGTTTCTTTGTCTAGCACAAGTGAGCCTGAACCGGAACCCATTCGAAAATTATAAAGTCGGTTTCTTTTTATCCAATTGTACTGCTCAACAGAACTATAATAACCCACGAGCACAAACGTGTCATCAGGCATCAAGTCTCTGTTTCCGTTATACGGCTCTGGCAATCGTTCCTGGGTGATGCTATCCGATTCAGGTGGATCTTTATGGATATCAAATGTTCGGAAGGCTATTTTTTCTCTTTGCGATGTTCGGTTAATGAAGTGGTCAATGATCTCGATAATGAATGCCTTCAGTTCGCCTATTCCACTATCTGATTTTGATGGCTTCACAGGAAATACTCCTAAACCGGGAATAATTTCATGAAACCTTCTCTGCTTTATTGGTGTATCTCCGGGGTACAATACATAAGCACCACCTGTTCTTCTGATAGCATCCTTGTATGCATGCATTTTCAGCAAGTCGGCATTTTTATAAATCCCTTTTCGGTTTTCGGTCTTTTCTTCATCCAAATCATTCTCCACATTCTGCGATAGAAAATCGGTCAGGTTGGCTATTTTATACTTGGCATCAAAATGTATATGAACGATCAACTCCTGCTTTTCTGCTTCTGGCTCAGTAATACCAAAAGGCCAAAATGAAAGAGTGTAATCAGGGCGCAAAGTAGTTGTCCAACTACCGGGGTCAGGATAGCTCTTCCTACCGCTGAATGAACGGTTGTAGTTAAAGCGAATATTTAGTTTTCTATTTCCCGAATCATAAGTGCCACGCAGCGCAGTAAATTTACCTTGTCTGATCTGCAGATTTAATCCGTCAGGCGTTTCTTTAATTAGCTCGGCAATATCCATTGGATCAATTTCAAAAATACTCTGAAGCAAGTCAAGGAGCTTGAAGAATAACCAATATTCATAAAGTGTCGCAATGTCCTTTTTCCCTCCACTGTAAATATCATCGCCACCTGTCCAGATTAGTTTTGCGGCAAGGTCGAACATAAGCCAGACCCGCAGCACTTCACGATATCCCTCTTTGCGCTGAAGTAGTGGACTATTTAATTTCAAAGTAGTAGGTCTCGAGATGTCTTTAAAAACAGTATGATGGAGCTGACTCTCCAATACACGAATCAGCACATCTGATTCATTCTCCATTTTTTGATGACCATACTTCTTCGCTTTGCTATTTATATCTGTGCAAAACTTTAAAAAGGTCTCAAGTGCATGTTTAATAAAACGGTTCTCAGGAGTATCGACCGAATCCGTTTTAAGCATTGAGGTAATTCTATCGGGAAGGGTTTCTATTCCGTACCGATTGAGGTAGTGTTGCCCAGGAAGTTTCGTGCGGTTTCGTCCTTTTAGAATTTCTTTGATGTTCGTATTCGAAAATCTTCTAGTGTTTCGGATGTCGATATCCTCAGTCGTTTCTTTCCATTTGGTGGCTGGTGCGTTAACAATCCTGTGAACGGCATCTGCAAAATCGTTTGTACCGATAACTGATTTAATGAAAGCAAACTTTTGATACAGGGTTTGGCTGTCATTGGTGTAATCACTTTCAAAATGTTGTGAAACGGGAGAATTGGGTTGAAGCAATATATCCGTGCACTTTTCAGTGATGAATTCAAGCATGTCTCGGTAGTCGTCTCGATAACCTGATTTTACCGATTGAACTTCAAGTTTGAGATTTCCCACACTTTTATCTGTGGCCTTCCTCTTGATAGGTATTGAAAGTGTTCCAACATAAATATTGGGAGCAATCAAGCCAAGGTGAGGAGCGCGCTTATGCTGTTGAACAATGTTCTCACCTACATCGCCAAGTCTATAGTCAACGTGGCTAAATTGATATTCGTAATAGCAGCCTTCCACTAACTGATACCTCGCCTCATTTTGATCTGCCGCATTTTCTCCCTCATCACAAAGCGTTTGAGGCCTGCGAGAATCAATACAGAGAGTTAGCCCTTCCTCAATGTGATCAAGTTTGATTTCTATTGACTCCGACCAATTCATTGCTTAAGCTTCGGCAAAACTGGTAAACCCATTTTCTACAGCTCCATTATACATTCGGGATATTTTCTCCAGAGACAACGGATAACGAACGTTTGAGCCATTAAAGTCAAAAGCGGGTTTTTCAAAAACTTCAGCGATAATTTTCTCTCCATCCGAAACACAAAATGAACCCAGCACTTCCAGCCTTTTAGACAACTTTCTTCGGGAACCATGGAGTTTGGGTAAGAGCTTCTGCATGATAGCGATGTCTACTTTTTCTTTGATCTCAAGATCAGGATCTAAAATTGAGAGTCGATAAATCAGTTGCAAGATTTCCGTTGCGCTGCGGTAACCAAACTCGGCACCTGTCTTTTTAAGCTCTCCAAAGAACTTGAGTAAGGTTTCGTTGATTTCCTCTAAGTCTTTCATTGAAAAAGACTTGTTCTCTGTCATAAGCAAAAAACTATGAGCCATATTAGAGCCCTTTGCTATAAGGTTTTCTATGTCCACCTTTTTTAAGCTGGTAAGAAAAACATTCATCTCGCTCTCAGTTACACGGAACTCGATGGTGTTTGCTCTATCCAGGACTTTTGGGCTAAACATATTGGTGGTTTCGTCAATATTCACTGTACCAATGATGAACAGGTTATCAGGCATTCTCAGTTTATCAGGAATACCACTTACTTTTTCGCCTGAATAAAGAGGTATTTCTTCTTTTGATTCCATTGCACTTAGGAAGTCGGCGAAGTACCTTTCAACGTGACTCAAGTTCATTTCATCCAATACAAGAAAATAAGGTGAAGCTGGGTTTTCTTTAGCACGGAGAATAAGGTCAAGAGCCCCGCTGTCTGGCTTCACATATTTCCCAGGTTCAAGAGCGTTGGGATAGCCGAGCAAGGGTTCCCGATTGGTCCAGTCAGCTCCAACAGGTACAACCAAATATTGGCTAGTATCTTGACATATCCATTTGACAAAAGCCTGCGCCAATTTAGTTTTACCCGATCCCGAAAGACCAGTGAGAATAACGAAAGGCTTGGTAAGGAGTGAAGCTACAAATCGCTTTATAAGCATTTCTGAAAAGACAAGCCCCGAATTATTGAGATCAGCCTGAAATTGAGCTAAAGAGAATTCTTTTTGACGGATTGATTTATAGGATTTCTTTGACACATCTTTACCTTCTAATTGATTTTTATAAACTCGAATAATACTGTCCAGGTCAGAGTCAAGTACACTTTGTTTAGGTAGTGCATTGACATCATAAATGGCATGAATAAAAGACCCGCCGTATCTTTCAGGATTTTTAGAATACGTATTTTGAAAATATTCCTTAATCGTCTGAGTTGAATCGGGAATGTCCCAATTAATGGTGGGTTCTTCTGTCTCACTAATACCAAATGCCAAAATCAAGATGCCAGAATTCTTGTAGTATAAATAGACTGGATAAACTCCATCTTTTACGGATTGACTATATCCAGTAAAAGCAATCCAAGGAATTGCAGAAGCGCGACCAATCCCAAACGATATAATAATTTTCAGATCACTGCTTGTGCCCTTGTTCGCATTTATATACTGCTTTGCAGAATTCGTTGTCCCTTGTCCAGTGGTTTGCTCATTCGCAACCTCGATGAATTCATTCAAATCGATGCTGACTTCTGTTGACTTTTCTTCAACAGAGAAGCCATTAGCTCTTAGAATTTCAAATGGCTTATCCGTATTATTTCCAAAGTCGGAAAGTTTCAGTTCCTTACCTCCATTGAGTTCATTAGCAACCGATAAAGCTAAGATTGGGGGGTATTTTTTGCCTTTGAAGACCAGATCATAAGTAGTTGAATTGCGTTTCTTAACTAAGCCAGGGTTTTCATCTATATGTGTAAGTGCTTTTAAAATATCGTCTTTAGAAATCTCTGTATTCATACCGCTTGGGTTTTTAATGGTCAGTTCTGGTAAAAGTAGTGTTTGAAATGTATTTTGATCGAGATTTAAAGACGGCTTGTTTTCGATCTCGTAACACAATTACCAGACACTTTTTCGCACCCCACTCACTCTCCAAGAAGTTACAATTTTCTCCAGTCATGAAATTAAAGGATAGTTTAAAGCTTTCCGTGATGACGAGAAGCCTAATTAAAAATGGAGTTTTCACTCTGCCTCAACGTACTCCTTATAAGCCAAAAGAAAATCATAAACCTTTTGACCTCTCTTGTGTGAACCAATTGTAATTGAACCACTTTCACCGACATAACCGTCTATGGCTGGATCCGATACGCACGGTGCTTTGATGCATGAGAAAG
>JBLIFO010000084.1:0-11763 GCA_047633875.1 Marinoscillum sp.
TTATCGAAGTTTCGGGTCGTACCTATCCGGTTGATATTCTTTATCGCCCTTTACATGATTACTCTGCTGATGATGAAAAAACGGTTGATATGCAGCAAGGGGTTCTGGCAGCGGTTGAGGAACTTTTGCACCTTGAACGACAGCAAGGAAAGGGGCCGCAAGGGGATATTTTAATCTTCCTTCCTGGTGAGAGAGATATCCGAGAAACCGCAGACCTATTACGTAAGGCTAACCTGAAACATGTGGATGTATTGCCTTTATATGCGCGATTGTCACTTGCTGAACAGAATAGGGTATTTCAACAGGGAAAAGGGGCGACGGGCACACGTTTAGTGTTATCAACCAATGTGCAGGAATCAAAAAGCCCTCAAATGGTTCTTCATTAAAAAAACATTATTAATCAATATGATAGACTTTTCTCAGGGTGCTTGGGTTGGCATTATGTATACCTTATAGTTTTTCTTTTTGAATAGAATCAAAAAGTACATAAAACGTTCCGTCAGGATTTTTAGTATATTTCTTCCAATATTGAGAGAACTATATGGGTTCAATCTTGACCAGTGATTCCACCTCTGGGCTTTAAAATGGAACTCCTCGCCCCTACATGATTAAATTAGTCACCAGTGATCTCTACAGCTAGCAAAGTTACAAGGATGATAACGGCAGATGACCAAACGTGTATTTATCAGCTACTCCCATAAAGACGAATCTTTTAGAAATGATTTAGAAGACCACCTTTCAATGCTGAGAAGAAATGAAGTCATTTCTGTTTGGCACGATAGAAAAATCCTCGCTGGGGAAGAATGGAAAGGGAAGATAGATGAAAATCTAGATTCAGCAGATATTGTTTTATTTCTCATTAGCCCAAGCTTCCTAGCTTCTGATTACTGTTATGACATTGAAGTTAAGCAAGCGATGGAAAATAGGCAGGCTGGCAAATGCCAGATTATTTCAATCATCATCCGTCCTTGTGATTGGCATAGTTGTGATTTTGCTTCATTACAAGCAGTACCGAAAGATGGAATGCCTATCAGCAAATGGGATGATAATGATGATGCATGGCTTGATGCTGTAAATGGGATTAAAAGGCATATCGAGGAATTTGAGCCGGTTAAGCAAATAGAGGCTAGAACCTCGGAGTCAGTTTTCCCTAGCTTAACTTCTGAAACTGTTAAATGGTTGGATGACACTGAAATTACGCTTTCTCATAGGAAGGTAACACAGGTCAAATTATCAGACATTTATGTAGTGCCTGATGTTGAGTATCACGAATTAGATGCAGAAGACTTTGATAATATCAAAAGTGCAAAATCTGTTCTGAGTGCATTAGGCCTTTGCTTAATATCCGGTGAGGAGCAACAAGGTAAAACATCCTTACTGAAGTTCTATTACACAGAATTGCTCAAGAATGAATACCTCCCTCTGTATATTGATGCTGAGAACGTGCGTAAATCCAATTTAAATGTCGTTCTTTCAAAGCATTTGTCAGAGCAGTATGAAGGGGTATCTGTAGAAGAATTTCTTAGCAATAGCAGGCGAGTCCTATTAATCGATAACATCGACAATATCTCCCTGAATGAAAGGTATCGTGATGTATTTCTCGGAAGTGTGAATGAGTCTTTTGATAATGTCTTAATCACCTGTCATACAACTTTTTCATACTTATATGGGGAAGTTACGGAGCTTGATCATTATCAAGTTACAGATTTGCTAGGGCTTGGTCATAAGAACAGGGAAGAGTTAGCCCGTAAATGGCTTTCTTTAGGTCAGAAAGAAAGTATTTCTGATACCGAGCTATATCAGCAATGTGATGAGGTGAAGGCGCGCTTAAATATTATTATTAAGAAGAATATTGTTCCTTCACGACCCATTTATGTGTTGATGTTGCTACAAATGTTTGAAGCCAATACGCAGCTAAACACAGAATTGACATCATACGGCCATTGTTATCAACAGCTCATTTATCAAACATTTGAAAATGCCAAGATTCGCTCTGAAGATTTTGAAAAGTACCTCAATGTCTTATCTGAGCTAGCATGGTGGATTTTAGTTAATGAAAAGAAGCCGAATCAACATGAACTAGATGTGTTCTTCAGTGATTATTGTGCGAGATTCTTGCCTGTTAATCAGGAGGTTGTAGTCAACAAACTGCTATCCCACTCAGTATTACAGGAACAAGAATTCAGAACTGGCTTTAAGTATTCATACATATACTATTTTTTCGCGGGTAAAAAAATTGCTGAGTCATATAGAGATTCAGAGGATGTGAGAGAGAAAGTTGAGCACTTGTTATCTCTAATGCATAGAGAAGACTACGCAAATATTCTCATTTTCATAACGCATCACACGAAAGACTCTTGGGTCCTCTCTGAAATCAGTAAGGTGCTTTCTGGCCTGTTCAAAGATCAGCAACCGGCTTCATTGTGTAAAGAGCAACTCGCTTTCATGGAAGATTTTGTAAAAAGTATTCCCAACTTGGTGCTTGAACAAAGGGAAATACAAAATGAGCGTGATTTACACAATGAAAAGCTGGATAACCATGAACGAAACCAGCCTAAAGAGGAGTTACCAGAGCCTGTTGATATATTGGCCAATATCAACAAAACCTTTAAAGGGATGGAGATTGCTGGTCAGATAATACGTAACAGGCATGCCTCATTGACCATGGACTCAATGGTTGAGCTTGCAGATACAGGTGTAATGTCTGGACTAAGGTTTCTAGAGTATTTTATAGCTATATCAGATACAGCTAAGAATGAAATCGTTAAATTGATTACTTCTCATTTGTTAGAGCAGCCCAATTTATCTAATCGAGAAATAGAGCGAGATGCAGAAATGGTTTATCTGCATTTAACATATGATGTGATTAATGGCCTTTTAAGGAAAATAGCTTCTTCCGTTGGGGCGAAAGAGGCTATGGCAATTTATGAAATTCTTGAAAAACGGGCTGGTACACCTTCCTCTTCACTGATCAGGCTTTCAATTGATCTCCAATTTAATAAAAAGCTGAATGTCTCAAATGTAGCTGCTTGTGTTGAAAAGCTAAAGGACAATGCTGTTTGCACTCGGATTCTTAAAGAAATGATTGTTCAGCATACCTACATGTTCCCAGTCGAATACAAAGAAAAACAGCAGCTTTCTCAGCTGCTAGATATTTCAGTTAAAGGCCAAAGACTTATGGATCAGAGAAGTCATGGAAAGGGGTGAGCTTTTATGGGGAGTCCCTCCAGTAACAGTGTTGAGAACTCTCATAAGGGCAAATGGAGATAGACCTGTAAGTATCCGAATAAAGTATGTCGGATAAGAAAATTGTTCAATGCAGGATGCCTAGCAATTCAGAATTGTTTAGATGAGTTCGTTTTGTTTGCGAGAATACGATTAATGGAAAATATTGAACGATTTAACGACTATACGATAAGAGTTATTGGGATTTTGTACAAAAGCTTTCCGATAGTGACTAATCTTGATGTTGATACCTTGTTTGACTCTTCATTCAAGGAACTACCTGAAAGCCCTATGTCCCTCGGAGGGCGTAGTTTGATGTCCAATAATGGTGTCTATGTTGACCCACTAAGAACTGACTTTGATTTTCTTGATAGAGATAAGGCAGATCTGCAGTGGGAAGGGTTTGGTTGGGGCCGTTGTCAGCGTGAAGCTGAAACTCTTCTAAGTAGAGACCTGCCACCTCAAGAGTTAACTGAGTTGCGGGGTGACGGAGTTCGACCTCTCTTGCCGCAATAAGAAGCTGCAATAACTGAATGGAGAGAGAAAAAATCTCAAGTCGAGGAGTTAAATTCTAAGCACAATGAGAACTTAAAATTTCTCAAAGCTACAGTGAAGTACCTAGTCAAAGAAGGTTACATCCGCTTTGAGAATTTACCGCAAAAAAGTGCTAAGGGACAACCGCTGAATCCCCCTGATATTTTGATCGAAAACTCCTTACAAAATCTTAAATATACATTAACTGCTAAGGGCTTTGCGCAGCTCAATAAACCCATAATTTATGGGCCAGACAAAGGTGAGTCTCTATACAAGAAAATTTCTGCTTATATAGGAAACAAAGCGGTTGACGCTACACTTCCTTCGGTGGCTGCTATGGCGGCAAGTATATTTAGTGGATGAGTTTTTGGTCACTGATATAGGAAGCGTCTGGGTGTGTTTAAGAACTGGTGGCGATTCATTATTTGATGGAAAGCAGATTTGGGCTGAGAAAAAATTAGCTCAAATCAAACCTGACAGTAGCGCTGAAAAGCAGGTAACTGTCAGGTCAGGTCTGAGCTAGTACACATACATACTATGTAGAAACTCTCGATTCATTGTGTACTAACTTTGCAAGGTTATAACATGATCTACAAAAGCTTCGAAATTCCAAATCCACTGACTTTGCTCTTTTGTATAAGTCGAGTGTATAGGTTGTGGAATAACCAACTGAAGTTTAGAACCCTTCATTTCATCAGTCTGGTTGCGTGAAATCTTGGGCTGTAGAGTAAAAAGGTGCTTTTCAGGTATCCTATCTGCTTCTGTTAGGACCTGCCGCCACCTGTCTTTACATGTTGTTTTGGCACCCAACATCGTTAACTTCTCACTTGAGAAAGAAGGGTTTCGGTAATCATCGATTGAAGGAAACAGGAAATCTGGTTTTTTGTTATTTTCTGTCTTTGGTTCCCATGAAAATTTGATGCCTTTCTCTGTAAACAAATGCGCTAGATGATTTTCAAGTGCATTTCCTGCACGGGAGTTTCGTCGCTGACGAATCGTTTGTGAAAAACTCAGGAAATCATCTGCATCCTGAAAGCCATCTGATAATTTGCTATCAATTAAAGCCCCTTCCAACTGGCGAAACATTGCTTCTTCTGTATCCCACCAGCTGATAATAGCATCATCGACTGTATTGTAATCACTCAATTCCCCAGCAACTTCACGCGCTAGCTCTGAGAATAATTTTGTTTTTGGGAAAACCAACCCACCAAATCTTTCAGAGATCAATTCCAGATAGTTGCTACCAAAACTGGCTTTTACTTCAAATCCAAGTTCTTCCAGTATGTAGCGTTTAGTAACACTCAAATCATCATGGTTTTCTCTAAAATCGAAGGTTTTAAAGGTAGGGCTGGCATCTTCGCCAAATAGGTCAAAAAGCTCGAGTTCCGATTGGGAGCCGGTGGGTGCCGAAACAAAGATGATTGTCCTATCTCCTTTGAGAATAACGGCTAGTAGATCCCCTGCTGATGCTAACTCAATAGCTGGGTTATTTTGATAGTAGAAACGATATTCAGAGCGTGTAGGATGATTTTCCCTAGCATCATACCAAGTAACCACTCCAGAAAGGGATTGAATACTCTCTTCATCGTCATCCAACCTGATAAAGTTAGCATTATATTCTGCTTTTTCTCCAAGCAGATCTTTCATCTTTTTAGTGCCGTTGAGTTCATGCTGATTTGAACGATCAGGATCGCACTCGACAGCACTGAGTCGCTTAACGGATGCACCTACAATGTAATCTTTTAGTTGACCGAAGTCGGACATATTCCTTTTATCCTTTTTTCTATCCGCTCTGTGAAGCTATGCTTTTTTACTTCACACTCCCATACTATAACTACATTCCAACCCGATTCAGTAAGGTCTTTTATATTTTTCTATCTCGATCAGCGTTGGTTTTGAACTTCTCCTCCCAAAAGACAATATTTGTTTTTGGGGTATAGGCATATTTACACCCTTCATGACGATGCCAATAACAATCATTAATAAATATCGCCGTTTTCCATTTGCTCAAAACAATATCGGTTTTACCCGGCAAATCTTTTCTATGAAGACGAAACCTATAACCCTTACTATGAAGGTACTTTCTGACTGCAATCTCTGGAGTTGTATTTTTCGCCTTGATTGCAGACATATTTTTACTTCGTTGGTCACGGGTTAGGCTATCCGCCATAGGTCCTGTTGTTCCGGTAATGCGTTTCTTTCTCTTTGAACTAATTCCATGATTTGGGGTTTCATGATTCTAGCTATTTCATCAATTACAGGAACGACAACGGAGTTTCCAAACTGTCGATAAGCTTGAGTATTGGAAACTGGGATCACTAGTGAATCTGGATACCCCATAAGTCGAGCACATTCACGCGGGGTCAACCTTCTAGGGTTCTTTCCATCTCCGCGACATATGAGTATTTCTGAACCATCTTTGTGGTATCGTGCAGACAAGGTGCGGCAGGTCTCATTACCTGAGACCTTGCTGTATCCGAAACCATTACCTTTTTCTTTATGCTTTTTTTTGTAATCTTGCAGGTAAGTCCACAATTTGGTACTGATGACAAAATTATCAGCCACATTGGCTTTCTCACCTTCAGTAAAAGGTAACTCAGGTTCTTCTACCCCATTTTCAGGGTGAAGAATATCTTTCATGGTTACTTTACCTTTACCGGGATGTTTAAAGTCATCCCATGTAAAAGGCACATCTTCACGAAACCCAACAATGAAAATTCTTTGACGGTGTTGTGGTACAAAACCGTTAGCATCGATCACTTTGTAGAAGATTTTGTAACCTAATTTTTCTTCGAGAGTCTGAATGATGACCTTGAACGTTTTGCCTTTGTCATGGCTCGTAAGGTTTTTCACATTCTCTAGCAGAAAAGCTTTTGGACGTTTTGCTTCAATGATTCTCTCAACGTCAAAAAATAGCGTACCCTGTGTGTTGCACTCGAATCCATGTGCTCGCCCTAATGAATTTTTCTTGGACACTCCTGCTAAAGAAAATGGCTGGCAAGGAAATCCTGCCAACAATACATCATGGTCGGGTATCAATGCTGTATCGACCTTAGTAATGTCACCAACTATTGGATGATTGTCTGGGAAGTTAGCTCTATAAGTTTTTTGTGAATACTTATCCCATTCCGAGGTGAATACACAATGACCACCAATTGACTCGAAGCCACGGCGAATACCACCAATACCTGCAAATAAATCAATAAAAGTGAAGTCTGTGTCATGATCAATTTGTGGCTGCGCGATACTACTCATAATCTGATCAAATCGAGCTGAAACAATGCTTTCTTTTGGGATACTTTGTTCTTTAAGCCAGTTCTTTAGTGTCTTGCTGGTAATATCAAGCAATTCTGTTAACTGATCTTCCCCAATCAAGCCATATAGCTTTTCCAACTTCTGTAAATTATCCATATCGGGTGCCCAAAAAGAAGTTTTTTCCAATATTATTCCCAGCAATAGTAATGATGTATCTTAATAAGTCAAGAAATACTGTATCTATGTACAGTTTTCTGCTTTCGTCATTCCGGCGTAGGTTATTTTGCACTTACTAGATGTGAGTAAGAAGATAACATTAAGGTGTACTTACGTAGACCTATAGCAGGCCTAGTAGTTGCCCGATCTAAAAAATAGCCAAGCGGTCATTTTCAGACGGCTTGGCTATCATCCCACCCTTTCCCGTTATGCAAAATTACGGTTCAGCTAATAAGTTGCCCGTTCGCCTATCCCAATTGTGGGCAGTAATAATGCACTCCAAAATGGTTTGATCGCGCCGTGGTAGCAATAAGGCTAATCACAGGGCTAACCCGAAGGTGTACAAACCTACAGCAGTCGTACTGCCTTTTGAGCGTATAAGGCGCTCACTACCTGTGGGTTGAAAATAAAGTTACCAAACGGCTGGATAATCGACAACACCTTCTACATGATGCCCGTGGTTGAGTAGAGCTTTTCGAATCAGGTATGGGAGTGTGTTGGCATCACTAGGAAACTCTCTAAGAACTTCTTGGCAGTAGTTGTCTATGTAATTCAAAAGCTCAATCGCTGAGATCTGATCACCAACTGTAGAATTCCAGATAGCATCTTCTTGGCTACATTCAAGCTCCTCATTTGAGTGCTGAAAAATGAACCTTTTTTGCTGCACGACCCTGAATTTCCCTTTCCCTTGATCATGTATTACAAGCTTGTAGGTCGGTATTTTCTTGATTAGCTTGTGGCCGTGTCGTCTAGGGTCTGAAAAACTCTGCGATAGGATTATCTTTCCTTCAACTTTATGGAAAATAGGGTTGGAGGATTCTTGACTGATTGACCAATAGACTCTGAAAGTATTGCGCCTTAGTTTATGACCGTATACTTCCAGTAAAGGATAAAGTTGGGCTTCGGTAGCTTTAGATGCCCCATTCTTCCAGCTACTCACCATTGATTGATGTACACGACATGCTTTAGCTATTTGTGTCTGAGTCCATCCGTCATTTAAAGCAAGACCGATCAATTGCCTTGTTTGCTGAAATTTCTTTTTCTTTGAATTCTTACCTGTCGATTCCGTTCCCATTTTTTCCTCTATCAAGATAAAGGCTGGGCGAAAATATCGCCCAGCATCAACACTATTTCCCTTTCCGACCACTAACAGGGTTTTGTGGGTTCAACTGCCAACCGCGATTTCCTTGGTTTTTAGAATAGGTTGTATTAGTACCGCTGGTGCCTTTGTTAGCGTTACTAATGTTAGAGTTATGATTGCTCTGCTTGTTCGACATGATTGATTCTCCTGTATTCGTTTATGTCGAGGTCCATCGTAGCCAAGAAGAAATGTAGTTAAAATTGATACTTTACTTATAAATATTGATAATTATTGATAATTATTGATAAATGCAACTATCTGAAATTTAAGCGCTACTTTACTTTATCTTCTCTGTATTCTAGTCCAATTTCCGCTCGCAACTTTCGGTGCTCTTCATCTGAGATTTCTACTTTTTGTTCTCTGAAAATGCGCATGGTCTGCTTCCGGGATAGTCCTTCTTTGAGTTGCCTTTGATAAATGAATCTTGCTATGTGGATGCCTTCATCTGCTTTTAAGGTCTCAATAAAATCAACAGAGCTATTATCTTTGTCACTTTCGGCTGATGGCAGGTTGCTGAGACTTCTTGTTGCTTTGATTGTTGTTAGCGATGAGTGTCTTATTGATTCAAAATCTTCACCTTTAAGCTTGACCGAAATATAGTCTCCGAAGAACCTAATATACTCAACATGCTCAAGAAGAAGGGCATTATATCGCTCTCGGATTATCTCATCAGACAGGTCGATACTTTGAATTAGCTTCTCCCTCTCAGATTGTATAGTGGAAAGTTGGTCTTCGATTTCTGGTATCTGTTGGTGCAGTTCATCTATTCGTCTGCGAAAACGTGCTATGACATCTTCATCAGTGACGGATTCTATGGCAAACGTACAGTTTTTCTTAGCACGAAGCAGGGGCTGTAGTTTGGCGTTAAGTGATGCTTCTAAACTTATATCCTCACTGCTGGATACAAGAAACTTCAAAAAACTTGCGGATTGAAAGAAATCCGTTAGTGAGTTTTCTGCATCGATGTAGTGCGCATTTTTATTTGTACATTTTACAGGTGCATTGTTGCATCTGAGATGGCCTTCTTTATGAATCATCGATAAACCGCAGAGAAGACAAGTACCTATGTGCCGAAAGAGATTGTTGAATTTCGCTAGACTGCCTTGGCGCTTGTTTTTTCGATTGTTAAGGAAAGATTTTTGAACAGATTCATAATCCGCTATTGAGATGATTGCAGGGTAATAGTCTGTGATAGGAGAGCCGTTGTTTTCAAGTTTGGTCGTACCATTCTTCTTTACCTTCCTTCTCGGTTGGTACTCGCCAATTACTGCTTCATGTTTTAATTGGCTATGAACATTGTTGTATGTCCACTGCTTGCTTTTGGTAATTGGCTTGATTTCTCTATCATTCAGGTGTTTTGCAATTCTGGAACATCCCATTTTCTGGCTCAAAAAAAGCTCGAAGATCATTTCTACAACCTTTACCTTTTCAGGTATCAGATCATGTTCTCCTGACTGTTCGTTGTATCTTAGCCACGCAGGGTGAGCCCTTGCTCTGAATTTCGTCTCTCCTTTACGAGCTTGTTCAAGCTTAATTTCCATAGTTTTTTTAATTCGTTGTGATTTTTGTTCAGATTCTAAGTGTCCAAGGTACAAGCCACTAGAAAGCATAATGCATTCATTTAAATCATTTTCTTGGTTCCAGTAGAAAATGGTATTGAACTTAACGACGGCAATGTTGATTTTGCAGTCAAAAATTCTGCTTAGAAGTTTGGAGCCTTTTCTGGTGCCTATGCGGCTCAGTCTGCATATGGATTCCAAAACTAATAGGCTATCTGGTTCAATATCGCCATTTTCTGCGGCAGATATGAAACCGCCAAGCCCAGCATCTTCATCGAGATTTTTTGCATAGAAAGCACTTTTTCCTGCATCTTCGTAAACGTCATGTAGTTCGTATTCTGGGTAGCTCTTCAGGAAGTCCTCGGCTAGCTCTCGCTGTCTTTTAAGGCCCTGCCCAAGAGATGCTTGTTCCTGCTTACTAACTCTAGTGTATAGATAAGCTTTTTTACTCATTTTTTGTTCCCCAGTAAAGTGTTTTTGATTGCTATTTTTATGTAATAAAAACAGTAAGTTATTAACCAGTTAAGTATGGATTGGCGTTTTTGAAAAAATGAAATTTCAATAAGTTGAGGGGATGCTTCGTGTTTGAGGTGAAGGAATGGAATATATGCTTTAAAATTGCTTGCCCAGAGATCGAAAATGTATAAGGTCCTCACTTGTCTCAAAGTAAGAAACAGCTCAGAACACTTCTTAGCGAATGCAGAATCTCAGATCGCTTTCACCTAAAACACCGTATTGATCGATTGAAAGAGGGTGAGGATGAAACTGCGTTTCAAAAGTTAGCGGAAGACATTCAGAGCTCCCGTGATTGGGTGAGCAAGAGAAAGGAGCTTTTATCTGAAATCTCCTATCCTGATTTGCCGATTTCTTCGCGACGAGAAGAGATCGCAAAGGCAATTGATGAAAATCAGGTCATTGTCTTAGCAGGTGAGACAGGTTCAGGAAAGACAACTCAGTTACCCAAGATATGTCTTGATCTTGGGTTAGGGTGTAAAGGCTTAATTGGTCATACGCAGCCGCGTCGCTTGGCAGCAAGAACAGTTGCTACTCGTATTGCTGAAGAACTCAATACTTCCCTTGGTGATAGGGTTGGCTATCAAGTCCGTTTCCATGAGCAGGTAAACGACTCTACTCAAGTGAAGCTGATGACTGACGGTATTCTTCTGGCTGAAACGAAGAATGATCGTTTCTTAGAAAAATACGAAGTTCTGATTCTTGATGAGGCTCATGAAAGAAGTCTAAACATCGATTTTCTACTGGGCTATATCAAACGAATCCTATCAAAACGTCCTGACCTTAAAGTCATTATTACATCTGCAACTATAGACTTGGAACGCTTCTCAAAGCATTTCGATAATGCTCCTGTTATCGAAGTATCAGGCCGTACTTACCCTGTTGATATTATTTATCGTCCTTTAAATGAGATGGCTGGAGAGAATGAGAAAACGTCTGATATGTATCAGGGGATTCTTTCTGTTATAGAAGAAATTCAGGGAATGGAGCGGAAGGCAGGAAGGATGCCTCATGGTGACTTCCTAGTCTTTCTTTCGGGTGAAAGGGAAATTAGAGAAGCTGCTGATGTTCTTCGTAAGGCCGATCTCAAAGGCACAGAAATACTGCCCTTGTATGCAAGACTATCACTTTCCGAACAGCAGAAGATTTTTACTCGGAATGGGACGTCAAGTCGAAGGATAACCTTATCCACAAACGTCGCTGAAACATCGCTGACGGTTCCAGGGATAAAGTATGTTATTGATACGGGCTTAGCGCGTATTAGTCGTTATAGTTATCGCTCCAAGGTTCAGCGCCTACCTATTGAGGCGATATCTCAGG
>JBLIFO010000085.1:0-11747 GCA_047633875.1 Marinoscillum sp.
AGTTTCATTAAGTGTTGCGTCGCTTTCGAAAAGTTCTTTCTCAATAGTCGCTACTTCATAAACTTTATTGGTTTTAGGTTCTTCTATTTTAATAATATGATAACCGAAAGATGTTTCAACTGGGGTGCTGATAAGCCCAGTTCCTTTGAAACCGAAAGTTGCATCTTTGAAAGGCTGAACAAAACTTCCGTTTTCTCCAAACCATCCTAGGTCTCCAGCATTATTAGCATTGCTTTGGTCAGCACTATTTTCAGCTGCCAGCGTCGCGAAATCTTCGCCTTTTTGAAGTTTGCGGATGATATCTTGAGCTGTTGTTTTTGCTTCAGATTTTGCAGAAGGAGAGTTGCCGTCCATTTCTATCAGAATATGTCTTGCTTTCACAAAATACTCATCACCATCGGTGATATTTGATAGTTTGCTGATAGCATATCTATCTCCAACCAAAACTGGCTCTGTTACCGTGCCGATTTCCGCACCTACCAACTCCACAGGTACTAAGCTTGGATCTGTAATCTTTCTAAACGGAGTGTCACCGTCAGAATTCATTTTAGCAAAGGTCGAATCGTTAGAGGCAGACACAAATCCAATTCTTAACTTAGAAATTTCGTCTTGTACAAAAATTGAATCATCTGCAGAAGGCTGAATAGGAATTATAACATAGCTAAGATTTCTTGACTCTTCGCGTTGGTAGTCCGCTTTGGTTGCTTTCAAATAATCCTCTAACTCGCTCTCAGACACTTTGAAAGTACTATCAGGCACGCTGAAAAATGGAACGTAAAAGTACTCTACGCTCATATTGTTGCTTTGAGCCATATATCTTGCTTTGCCCTCTACTGAAGTAACATAATTTGTTTTCTCCATTAGGCTCTGATATTTCGCAAGCTTACGATTTGGCTGCAGTTGTGCCTCAAATGTCAACCAAGACGCTCTTTGTGCAGGCTGAGCAGTATTGATCTGTTGCAAAAACGCTACTACGTTTTCTCTTTTGAATTCTCCTGTGTTTGGATCAGAAAAAAACTGCTTGATCTGTTGATCAATATTGTTTCCTTGAACCATGTCTACAAGTTCAGGGCTCGTTACTTCTATGCCCAATGCCTCGTACTGATTTCTGTAAGCATTTTCAATGATAAGGGCATTCCATGCTTGCTCTCTGATAGTTTCAGTCTCTGCCGACTGAGGATCTCTACCATTATTCACAGCAAAGATGTAAGAGAGTTCATCCACCTTTTTCTGAAAGGTTTCATATGATATGTCATTTCCTGCGATTTCGGCTATTGTGGTGTCATTGCCACCAAATAGTGCAGAGTTCGATTGAAAAAGATCTGTAAGGATGAATGCGAACATTGAGAAGGCTACAAAACCCACCACTATCTTACCCATCTTCTTTCTAAGAGTATTGATTAGCGCCATAATTTTTATGCGAAATTTTAAATAAAAGAGGGCAAAAATAGCCACATGTAAACGAATTAAAAAATGATTCTAAACCTTTGGTTTACAAGGATTCTTCGTCCACTAAAAGTGTCAATTTTACTTTGTCTATTCTATTGTCGGCCATCGTGAATATAGTGAATTCGAAAGGGGGGATTAAGATGGCCTCATTTACCGTAGGAATATCTTCATTAAAGGAAAGTATGAGCCCACCTAAAGTATCATAATCACCTAATGGCAGCTCCCATCCATATTTATCAATAAGATAATCTACTTCATGGCGTGCACTTAAAATGAAATTTCGCTCATCTATTTGCTCATCCACAAGATATTCTTCATCGTGCTCATCTCGGATTTCACCAAATATCTCCTCGATTACGTCTTCCATAGTGACGATTCCAGATGTACCACCATACTCATCTACTACCAGAGCTATGCTTTTTCGCTCTTTGATAAATTGTATGAGGAGCTCATTAGCCAGCATAGTTTCAGGTACTATGATGATTGGGGTGAGCATGTTTTTGATTAAAACAGGCTTTTTGAACATAGCCAACGAGTGGCAATAGCCTATTACTTCATCTATAGACTCTTTGTAAACAAGGATTTTGGAATGACCCGTATCTATAAATGCTTGGCGTAACACTTCGATATCTTCGCTTACATCTATGGCCTGTATTTCTGTTCTAGGCAGCATGCAATCTCTCACTCGGATGGTTTTGAACTCAATCGCATTGTTGAAAATCTTGGCATCTATTTCCGGCTCGTCTTGTTGCTCAATATTGAGAATGTTTTTTTTCACATAATTATTAAGATCGGTAAGTCCGAAAACTGGCTTGTCTTCTGAATAATCGAATCTTAGGATATGCACAATAATGAATCTGGATACTGCTACAATAATGAATACCACTGGATATAGGGCATAATAGATCACTGCTAAAGGGAGTGCAAAGACTTTTAGCAGTGTATCGGGATTGAGCATGAAAAGGCTCTTTGGAATGAACTCAGCCGTGACAAGAACTATCAATGTAGAAAGTAATGATTGCGTGATTAAAATGAAGATATCCCCCGCGAATGGTTCTGGAAGTATGCTTGTTAACCATGGCTCTACGAGCTTGGCCATAAGTATACCGTAAAGCACAATGCTTAGATTATTTCCGACCAGCAGTGTGGCAAGAAGTGATGATCTCTTGGTGACGAATTTGGAAAGAACACGTCCAGCCAGATTGCCATTTTTGCTCATTACTTCAATGTGCAACTTATCAGCAGAGATAAAGGCGATTTCAATACCTGAAAAGAAAGCTGAGAACAGTAGACAGGTAATTATTCCGAAGTACAGCGATGTAAAATCCATACGACCGTAATATTACTGATTGCTACGCTGGCTTTTTCTATACCAGAAGATAAATAATAACACAATGCTTAGCATGAAGATACCATATGCCGCAGCAATACCAAGTACCATGAACTCATATATACCGATAACCAAAAAAGCTACGGCAGAGCAAAAGAGTATATAATCCAAAGCTTTCATTCTTCTATAGAGATGGTTCCCTGAGGCTTGAGAATTGTGTACGAAGAAAAATCCTGATCTGCTGTAAGCCCTTCTCCAGTATGAATTTCGTCTTCACTTTGGATGGTTACGAATCGTTCTGTGTAGAATTGTTCATGAGCAGGATCCCAAAAAAGCTCTTCAGTATTGAGTTCGTCACCATTTTCCATATTTCTTACAATTACATTGCCTTCAGCCTTATACAAGTCTTTTTCAGATGTATAATAGACATAATTAGCTTTGAAAGTAGAGGTGATGGAGCCGTTTTTGTCGAGATATTCTAGATAGAGTGATTCTGGCCATTCTCTATCACCACCTTCAAAATCATTTTGTTTTGGAGCTTTCAGTATCACTGTGACTCTGGCGGAATCACTCATTTTGGTAAGTACGCTATCCATAGTGACCAAGGGGCCTTCATAAACCGCTTCGTCTAGTAATTCTTTGCGGGTATTGCATGACTGATCTACAACCAGTATGAATACAAGTGAAATTCCTAAAACAAAAAAACGGTCATGCACTGCTGCAATGACCGCTTGTATTTTATTTTTCATGAACTAATTAATTAGCCGGTCTTCTTTGGATTTTAACCGTCTCATTGATCCAGCAGTCAACCGTAATCGACCCACCTTCTTCTTTTCCTTCACTAAAGATGTCTTCAATGGAAGGAAACTGCGCTTTTGCTCCACTCATTTTACTACTATCGCCAGCTTTTTGATACATTTCATAAGCAGCTATGTAAACAGCACGATCTTTTACTTTACTTTGACCACCCTTACATTCAGTACCACTGTTCATATAGAGATCACCAATGAAAGAGTAGGGCTCTGTATTACTTGGATCAAAAGCCAAAGCTTTTCTAGCGCTAGATCTCGCAGCTGCTTTGTCTCCTTGAGCAACTTGTATTCTCGCTATACTTAGGTAGACTTCCGCTTTTTTGGTGTTGTCAGTGGTCAATTTTATCGCTTTATCATAATATTCTATGGCCTTGCTCATGTCGCCATCAGATCCAGCCCTACTTGCTATAAACTTGGCAATACCGTAATCAGGGGATACATTATTTACTTCAATGGCAGTTTCCATTGCCAACGGACTGTCTGTACATTTCTGTGTAACCATCAAGCTGAAAATTTTCTTGGCTAAACTGATGTCTTTGGTTGCTCTGAATTTAGGGCCCAGCTTTTCCTCAATGAATTGACAGTCTACTTGCACAGTAGCAGTAAGCATTTTATCTATATAGTCAGACTGCTTGTTAAGCGTACTTTCTTTTCCACCATTCGCTAGTTGCTGATCAATAATGTCTTTTATTAAAGTATATTTTTTAAAGACCACATCATCGGTAATGGCACCACCAACTAATTTATAGCGACGAATCACATCCATATAAGCAGTCAAATTGTTGACCATTACATTGGCGCCATTTAGATCAAATGCTCGAGTAAAAAGCTCATAAAGCTCTTTGTATTTCGGTTGATCATCTCGATAGTATTTGTAAGCCACATAAGCCTTTCTGTTTAACACATCAGCTTCGTCTCCAAAATATTTGATTCGCAAATCATACATTTCTAAAGCCTTACCTTGATAATCAAGCGTCAACTGTTTGTCTTCAGTAGCATCCGCAAGCCCCTCATAGATTTTTGCGCCATTGATATAAATGGCCGCATTTAAATCTGGAGTGTTTTTCAAAAGCCAACTATGTGGTGAAATCGCACCTTTCCAGTTTTCCGCTCTTACCAAATCGGTATATAAAGCGTTTTTCTCTTTGGCTTTGTCTACTGAGTCCCCCCAGTTCCAGCCTGGCTGGCTTACCCCTACTGAGGCAAATATCAGCACAAGGGCCAAACCTAAAAATTGCTTTTTTAAGGAATTCATAAGCTCAAGTTTAATCATATCTTCTTTTAATAAACCATCGGTCGTTAATAGTAGCACCGATCACCACTTGGAAGTATTCTTCCTTGATTAGTCCCTTATCCGTAGTACCTCTTTGACCAAATTTGAAAGCCAAATCCATACTCGAATAACCACTCACCGGAAAGGAGGCTCCAAAATTAATACCAAAATCATTAATGGGGGTATCTTCTAGGAGATAAGGGCTTTCCTTTCGACTAATACCGACTTTATAAGTTGCTCGCTTGAGATAATTGCTGATACTCTGAAAATCTGGAATAAAGGAAGCGCCAATTCCGAAATTGGTGGTATTTCTCAAACTAATCTCACTGCCTTCATTGGAACTCTTCCAAGATTGAGTTTTTACATCTGCACCCACAGTAAATTTTCCTAGCATTTCATAGGATACGCCTATTCCAATCGATTGAGGTAACGTGAAATCAGACTTTACATTTTCACTTATGGTTTGACTTTGCAAAGGAGTGCCTGTAAGTCTTAATCTTTCATAGTAGCTATTCTCTGTTCCGCTAAGCGAATTTGACAGCTCGTATACTGCTCCGAAATTCAGAAACCGTGTTTCTTTTAGTATCCATCTATAGGAAACTGAGGCCTCAAAATTAATGTCCTTATAAGACGTCTCTTTTTTGTAGGAAATGACATAATTGGAGCCAAAATCTTCACCTAAGAGCTGAACCCTAGCGTCTCTTAAGATATGACCAAACATGTATGATGCCTTAAAACCTACTGCTAAAGTTTTGTACACCCTGATCCCATTACTCCATACAAGCTGGGAAATACCACCGTCTCCTTGAAATTGAGTCACGCCTAAAACTCCAGTATCAATACTGTCTTGACTGTAAGTATTGTAGCTCACGGAGGTTAATGGAAGCAGAGCGAAACTGGTTGTCCATCTATTAGCAACTACAGGGAAGCTCATTGCTAAGAATCGTAGACTGGCAGCATTATCTTTCGTCTTTACTGTGGCGCTTTCATAATTTCTAAAATCACCGCTGATTCCTGCCTGGAAGGAGCTGAACTTATTATAAGTTAGTTGAGATGGATTTTGAAGGTTGATGTGCCATGGATTAGGCGTTCCAATCCCTACCTCACCCATTGCAAAATTGTTTGGTAGTCCTTGAAAAAGGGTCTCGCCAAGGCCGTTGTTAGAATAGGGAGATTTGATGAATTGACCATAGGAGGCACTCGTATAGAGAAACACTACGATCAGTACCAAAAGTTTATAAAATCTCATTTATTGAAGTTCAATATGGTATTTAAGCCAGTCAGCAGCAGATTAAAGTCGGCAAAGATGGGTGCTTTTAGTTTGGATTCAAAGTATTTACTATCCCCGCCAGTCAGGATAACGTGCAATTCGTCATTATCTTTCCTGTAATCGCTTATAAAACCTTCTATTTCTTTCAAAAGTCCTTTGAATGCGCCCACCCTTAAACAACCCTGAGTCGATTTCCCTAACTCCTCAAGAGGAATATTTTCCCAATGTTGGCTGATATCGGGAAGTTGGCTGGTATAATGTGACATGGCTCGCATCCGCATCTGCAAACCCGGGGAGATCGCACCTCCTTGATATACACTTTGGTGATCGAGATAATCATACGTCACGCATGTCCCAATATCTATCACCAAAACATTCTTTTCAAATTGTGAAAAACCACCAACTATAGCCGCCAGTCGATCCATTCCTAATGTCTGTGGTGTCAAGTAGTCAATTCTTATGGGCAAGGGCGTAGTATGATCTAAGTAAAGATAAGATTGGTCTTGAAGGAGTTTATCGAGTGTATTTCTGTCGTTTTTCACAGATGAAATGACAAAAGAGCCTTTGTATTTCTCAAAGATTTCTTCGAGTTCATTTAATTGATCTAAAATGAATTGCTTTAAAATGGCCCCATTTTCAAAGACAGCAATCTTTATTCGCGTATTCCCAATATCGACAACTACGTTGTATTCCTTTGTCACTTTACTATAATTGGATTTTTTTACAAAGTTAAATCAAGTCACTATGGAATATCGTGTCATTGGGATTATGTCTGGATCTTCTCTAGATGGACTAGATCTTTGTTTGGTGCGGTTTTTCAAAGATTCTCATTGGCAATTTGAAATTGAATTTTCAAATACCTTGACCTTACCTCCAGAAATTAAAACACAGCTAAACCTTTCACCAACACTTCCAGTATTGGAGCTTCACTCCTTAGATATGGAATATGGTGGCTGGATCGGGAATGAATTATTAACAATGTTTAAGGATTTTCCCAATGCGGATCTAATAGCAATACATGGACATACAGTATTTCATGAACCAAAATTGGAGCTCAGTATACAAATCGGAAATGGTCAAAAAATAGCCCAAATCACCGGAATTCCGGTTATCGACAACTTTAGAACAAAAGACATCTTACTAGGTGGTCAAGGTGCACCATTGGTGCCCTTTGGGGAGTCTAAACTTTTCCCGGAATTTGGTCTTTTTCTTAATCTCGGGGGTATTGCCAATGTTTCCATCCACCAGCAAACGGTAAATGCATGGGATGTGGCGCCTTGCAATCAAGTCTTCAATTATTTCTCGAAAAAATTGGGACGTGAATATGATGCTGGAGGACAATTGGCTAGGTCAGGAAGCCTTAATAGAGATTGGCTTAGCTATTTAGAGGCACTAGATTTTTTCTCAAAAGAACCGCCAAAATCACTCAGCAATCAGTGGACACAGAAGGTTTTGGAGCATCATCCTTCAGATCCCCGAGATTCTTTGCATACCTATTGTGTCTTCTTAGCCGAGCAGATTAGTAGGGATTTAAAACAAGCTCAAGGCAAATTGATGATCACAGGAGGGGGAGCATACAACGACTTTTTCATCGAAACCTTAAAAAGCATCTCAGATAAGGAAATTGAGATTTATCTACCTAAAACGAAGATTATCGACTTTAAAGAGGCGCTTGTTTTTGCGTTTTTGGGACTCATGCGCTTATTAGGAGAAGTGAATATACTATGTTCAGTAACTGGTGCACGGAGAGATTCTGTTTCAGGTATTTTGCACCAGCCATAACAGAATTTTAAAGGTCATTTAATTCACTAAATTTGGGCACCCTGAAAATCAATTAAAGTCCAAAAATGAAAGAATTGTTAAAAAAATTTGAAGAAAAAAAGCCCGAAATAGTATTTGAATGGTCTGATCCAGAGACAGATGCTGTAGGTTGGGTGGTGATTAACTCTCTTCGAAATGGAGCAGCGGGCGGAGGTACCCGAATGCGTGTTGGTTTGGATAAGCGTGAAGTTGAATCTCTAGCGAAAACAATGGAGATCAAATTCACAGTTTCTGGACCGCAAATCGGAGGAGCTAAATCAGGAATTAACTTTGATCCTAAAGACCCTCGGAAATTAGAAGTACTTCGCCGTTGGTATAGGGCCGTCTATCCTTTATTGAAAAACTACTACGGTACAGGAGGTGATCTCAATGTAGACGAAGTACACGAAGTGATTCCTATTACTGAAGATTTTGGACTTTGGCATCCTCAGGAAGGTGTAGTCAATGGGCATTTCAATCCTCCTAAGCCACAAAAAATACACATGATAGGACGCTTGCGTCAAGGTGTTTCTAAAATCTTGGAGGATCAAAATTATATCCCTACATCAGACAAGAAATATACTGTATCCGATATGATTACAGGATATGGCGTGGCTGAGTCTGTGCGGCATTTCTATAATCTTTGGGGTGGAGATATTACCGAGAAGCGTGCAATTATTCAGGGGTGGGGCAACGTAGGAGCCACTGCGGCACTCTATCTGGCACATTATGGTGTTAAGATTGTGGGGATCCTTGATAGAAATGGTGGAGTCATCAATACAGAGGGGATGGATCTTGATGCAATCAAGAAACTATTTTATGATAGAAATGGCAATGAGCTGGTCTCAGATGTGATTAGCACTTTTGATGAGTGCAATAAGAAGATTTGGTCAATAGGAGCGGAGATATTTATACCAGCAGCAGCTTCGAGGCTTGTTTCCAAAGAACAGGCAACTGCTTTAATAGACAATCAATTGGAGGTGGTTGCATGTGGTGCCAATGTGCCTTTCAGCGATTTGGAAATTTTTTATGGTCCAATAGCGGAGATGGTAGATCAAAAAGCAGCCCTTGTTACAGATTTCATTTCAAATTGTGGAATGGCTAGGACATTTGCGTATCTCATGGATCCTAAAAACGATAGTCGTATCACTGATGATCAAATATTTTCTGATATTTCACGAACAATAGAGACAGCATTGAAGAAAGTCCATGACATTAATCCCGAAAAAACAGGGTTAGCTAAGTCGGCATTTCAAATTGCTCTTGCACAACTAATTTAGAATCTGCCTTGTATTTCATTTGGCAAATGATAATTTTAAGATGTTAACTGCCGCTTACCCATGATCAAGACATTCTTTCCTGTATGCTTAGCACTATTACTGGTTTGTGGCGCGAGCCACCTACAGGCAGCGAAGTATCAGGATAGCGCTGAAGTGGCTACAACGGATGCATCTGACTTAACATCCAGTGATTCCGGAGAAGTGATAGAGGAGCACCATTCTCCTGCAATGTGGAGTGTCATTCCTTTCGCTATCTTATTGATAATGATTGCTACTGGGCCGCTTTTTTATGAGCACTTCTGGCATCAGCAATACCCTAAAGTGGCTGTAGTATTAGCAGCCGTGGTAGTGGGATATTATCTCTTCGGCCTTCACAATCATCACGGGCCCGTTCATGCTATGTTTGAGTACATACAATTCATAGCGTTGCTCACAGGTCTGTTTGTGGCTTCTGGTGGAGTAATGATCATAGTGGACAAAAAAGCGGCTCCTTTAACTAATGTTCTTTTGCTAGCATTTGGGGCTATTATCGCCAATATTATAGGAACTACAGGTGCCTCAATGTTGCTCATTCGTCCTTTTATACGTCTGAACAAGAATAGGATAAAAGCATATCATATCATCTTTTTTATCTTCATTGTAAGCAATATCGGCGGCTCACTTACACCTATTGGTGACCCACCCCTTTTTCTTGGTTTCCTCAAAGGCATCCCTTTTTTCTGGACCTTCACCCACAATCTGCTTCCTTGGGTAGTAGCCATATTGATTTTACTTTTGATCTTTTTCCTTATGGATAGAGCCAATAAAGCGGATTTCTCATTCGGGGAGCCTATCCCTGATCCTACAGGCAAGATTGCTCTGAGAGGATCGAGAAATTTCATTTGGTTGGCGGTAATAGTCGGGGCAGTATTTCTAGATCCGAACGTGTTTCCATGGGTGCCAGGTATCAATTACGAAGGCCAGAAATTCTCCTTCATACGCGAAATCATCATGCTAGCCGCGGCATATTTATCCTATCGATTTGCAGACAAGCAAGCTTTGAATGGGAACGATTTTAGCTTTGAGCCTATACGGGAAGTAGCTTTTATATTCGTAGGCATATTTGGTACAATGATGCCAGCACTGGAGCTAGTGGGCAACTTTGCCCAATCAAAAGAAGGAATTGAGCTCATCACGCACAATACCTTATACTGGGGGACAGGAGTGCTCTCTGGGTTTCTTGACAATGCTCCGACCTATGTTAATTTCCTAACGGCCGGAATGGCTGCAGATGGTGGCAGTATCAATAAAGTATCGGATGTTATCAAATATGCTAATGACGGCTTTGCTAACTCTGCTTTGGAGTTGAAAGCAATATCAATTGCTGCGGTTTTCTTTGGAGCAATGACATATATAGGAAATGGACCAAACTTCATGGTAAAATCCATTGCAGAGCAAGTAGGTATTAAAATGCCGTCCTTCTTTGGCTATATTATCAGATTCTCGATACCATTTTTAGTGCCACTATTAGTCGTGATCTGGTTGATCTTTTTCTACTTCCAGCTTCTTTAGAATAGCTCTTCGTGTAGTCGCTTCAACGCTTCGGTTTTGTATTTGCTGTGAACGAGCATGGAGATGTTGTTTCTACTTCCACCGTAGGAGATCATTCGAAGTGGTACCTCATCTAGCGCATTGAAAATACTGCTACCTACACCTTTTCGTTCCGCAATAAGATCCCCAACTATACAAATGATGGTTTGATCTTCATCTACTTCCACCGTTCCATAGGCACCAATTTCTTCTAGAATTTCTTTCAAATAAGTAGCGTCATCGATGGTAAGTGAAACAGCGATTTCCGATGTTGTGATCATATCGATAGGCGTGCGATATTTCTCAAAAACTTGGAATACACTTCTCAAGAAACCATAGGCCATTACCATTCGGCTAGACTTAATTTTGATTGCTGTAATCCTATCTTTGGCTGCAATGGCTTTGACAGCATCTGGCTCCTTTTCAGCGGAAATCAACGTGCCAAATGCCTCTGGATTCATTGTGTTTTTGATTCGCACAGGCACTTCATGCACTTGTGCTGGCACGATGCAATGCGGGTGTAGCACTTTAGCTCCAAAATAGGCAAGCTCGCTCGCTTCTTCGAAGCTCAATTTGGCAATGGGATGGGTCCCTTTGACAATGCGAGGATCATTATTATGCATCCCGTCAATATCTGTCCAGATTTGGATTTCTTCAGCTTTTAGGACCGCTCCGATGATCGTGGCAGTGTAGTCACTTCCTCCTCTGCGAAGATTATCCATGCCGCCATTCACGTTTCGCGCCACGTAACCCTGAGTAATGATGATATCATCCGATACACCAGCAAGTATAGATTTCAATTGCGAAAGGGTTGATTTTAAGTCAGGCTCTGCATATTGATCCAATGTCATGAAATCCTGAGCCATGATCATTGTGCATGGAATATTCAATGTCCCTAGGTAGTCGGTAAAGAACTTTGTGGAAAGCATTTCGCCTTGAGCCAATAGCATTTTGTCCACTTGAC
>JBLIFO010000086.1:0-11714 GCA_047633875.1 Marinoscillum sp.
TAAGCTGGTGAGTTCCGCTCCCTGAGTTTTGAAAGTGGCAGTTAAATATTCATTTGCAATCTTCATATTGATCAAAAATAAAAAAGGCATCCTTAATAGGATGCCTTTTCAAAATATAGATTTTGCTTATTATCAATAAAGATAATTTAGAGCTGTTTTGTCATCATTGTTGAATGGTCTATCACCACCGTCAGTACAAGCTAGCATCCAAGACTTAGCTGCAGCAGAAGCCCCAGAAGGAGTGCCTGGGATTAAGTTAGCCCCTACACCACCATCACCTTCATTTGATGTTCCTCCACCGCAAGAGATGCTTCTGTCGAAGAAATCTGTGTGACGCATTCCAATGCAGTGACCTATTTCATGGCCAATGATTGTAGCGATACCAGCAGTACTAAGACCGTAAGAAGACTCAAGGACACCACTCATTTTGATTTCGCCGTAAGGATCTCCAGAGCTAGTAGGGAATCCAGCAGATCCAAGAATACCTCTTCTTTCGTCACCTTTACTCAATCTTGTCATTACAATATCAGCTGATGTTGAAGTAATTCTTTGGAAGGAAACTTCAAGATTTTCAGCATTGTAACGAGCGATAGCTAGATCAAGTCCTGCAATCATACCTGCACTGTAACCTCTTCTTCCAGTAGGCGCATACATGGTGATTACTCTGCTGCCACTAGTAGATACTAGATTGTTGGTGCTATACTGCTCTTCTACAGGAAGTCTGTCACCCTTTCTCAAAGAAGAAAGGTCATGAAAAGGGATATAAATATCACCTTCTACAAGCACGCCATCTTCAAACTGAATAGGTGCGATGTTGTCTACATCAAAACCTGCATCAGTCAATGCTTGTAGTGTAGCAGCTGATACTTCAGTCACTGCAACTTCAGTTTCATCACTCTGCTCACAAGAAACGAACAGTACGCTTACTGCAAGAGCAATAGCTGCGAAATAGTTTAATTTTTTCATAAAGGCTTACATTTAAATTAGGTTTTTGATCGCGAAACCACCCGCAATCGCTGGCAAACTATTCACAAAAATCTTTTATATCAAGCAATTAGAAAAATACGATACTAAACATAATAATTAAATCATTTAATGACATTAAACACAGATCATTCAAACTATTAGCCAAATAATATTTGGAAAACTGCCAAATGTTTTAAAAGCGTCATTTACAACCAATGAGAAAACCAAATTCTGATTAGGTAGAAGTCTGCTTCGCTCCTATTCTTACCTTAATTTAGCCACGTGCGCTTATTAGTATTTTTTTTCGTTTTTATGCTGTTCTTGTCCCCATTCGTAAAGGGTCAAAACAAACTATCGCCGAATCTCCATAAGAATAGTGGTGGCCGATGGGAAGTGCCAAGTACTTTGACGCTACTTGTCGAGAACCCTTCCGAATTCAAAACGACTTATGAAGCACAGATTAAAAAATTAATTCAAAATGGTTCTTTGGATGTCATCACCGTTGAGTTTGTAAACATTGACATCATCGATAAACTGCTTAAAGATGATAATATCCAGTTTATTGATCTTGTGAGGACGCCCAAAGAAGAAGCTTTGTTGGATGAGCCAAACTTCCATTACAATAGAATACGGAAGTGGCAACATGAAAATGGCAACATAGAAACTGTAACACCAGCAATCTCTATCAAGGAGCAAAGATTCAAGACAGAAGATATAGATATAAGAAATAAGTTTTTCTCTATGAATACTGAAGGTGAGACGTTTTCAGATCATGCAACTAGTATGGCAACTATTATTGCTGGTAGAGGAAACAGCTCCATTGACTCTAAAGGGATTTTACCCGAGGCAAAACTCAGTTCTTCTGACTACAATAACCTACTCCCAGATGATGATAGGCTCCTCACAGCAAATGAAGTCTACACTCAAAATCATTCTTATGGTGTGGGCATTGAAAATTATTATGGTATTGAGGCCATGAAATATGATCAATCCACTTATGAATCAGAAACCATTGTTCATGTCTTTTCCGTAGGCAATGCGGGCAACCAGGTCGCTGACCATGGACAGTATGAGGGTTTATCCTATGCTAATCTAACAGGCACATTTAAGCAAGCAAAAAATATCATCACGGTGGCGTCAGTAGACACCTCACTTACGATAAGTGCTTTGGCATCAAGAGGGCCAGCATATGATGGTCGGCTAAAGCCAGAGCTTTCCGCATACGGTGGCAGAGGAACTAGTGATGCTGCTGCTATAGTTTCGGGAATAGTAGCCGCGATCCAAAGTCAATTCTTTGAAAAACATAATCAACAACCCACATCCTCGTTACTTAAATCTATTTTGATTGCATCTGCGGATGATATTGGAAATATTGGTCCAGATTTCGCCACCGGATATGGAAGTGTCAATGCAAAGAAAGCAGCTCAAGTACAGGAAAGGCAATGGCATGAAGAAGTGACACTACAGAGTAACTCCACTTCAAACCTATCGATAATCTTACCCGAAGATGTTCATGAAATTCGCGTGGCAATTTGCTGGACAGATCCTGCCGCGTCAATTGATGCCACTTCGGCGTTGGTAAATGACATAGATGGTGTCCTAAGTTTAGGTGCAACTTCTTTTAAACCATGGGTACTCAATCCTGCACCAAACATTGCCGCACTCTCAGCATCAGCCACTAAGAGCGAAGACCACTTAAATAATGTAGAGCTGATTACCGTAGAAAGCCCAACTGCTGGCACATATAATCTAGAAATAAAATCACCAATCATGAATGAGGATCAAGTCGTGAGTGTGGCTTGGTATTATAGCCTTAAAAATCATTTCGATTGGGATTACCCAATTGAAACTGATCAAATCATAGCAGGGAGTTTACAAAAGCTGTATTGGGAAACAACCTATGAAGACGTAACTGGCAAGCTGGAATTAAAATTAGGTGAAGGAGCTTGGCAGCTCATAGATGGAACGGTAGAACTGACGAAAATCAAGGAAATAAAAATACCTGAGGAGACCTCAAGGGCTCAGCTGAGAATGTCCATAGCAGATTCAATTTATCTGTCGGGAGAGTTTTTCATTGGGAACTATCCGGACATCAATGTCACGCACAATTGCGATTCGACTTTTGGACTAGGATGGGAGATGGTGCCTGAAGCTGTCAGTTACAATATTTATGAAATGGGCAAGAATTCCATGGAGCGTATTGGCACAACCACAAACAATTACTTTCCAATTTCCAAATCGAGCGAAGTATTCTATAGTGTAGCGGCAAATTATGATTCGGATATAGCGTTTCGCTCCAATGCTTTGAATTATCAATTTCAAGGAGCCCTGTGCTATATCAACTTTTTCTCAGCACAACGTGTGCAAGATGCGGTCCAGTTGAGCCTAGACCTTAGCACCGAAAATGAGGTTTCGAGCATAGAAATATTCAAATCATACGATAACATCAAAGGCGAAAAGGCATTTGATATTACGCCTTCTGGTTTTGCTAGTTATCTGGTAAGTGATAGCTCTATCAATTCTGGATTGGTCCAATATGTCGCGGTGCTAAGTTTTGCAAATGGCAAAAAGATATTTTCGGACACGATAAGTTTATTGGTGGACAACCCCGGCAAAGTCATCCTCTACCCAAATCCTTCTACCCAAGGTTATATATATATCCTTTCCTCTGGCACAGGTCAGAGGCTGCAGATCTTGGATAGTAGAGGTAAGCTAGTTTTAGAAAAGGACCTGGAATTTCGTGAGGAGGAAATTATCCTTAAGGACTTTAGACAGGGAATCTATTATTACAGACTTATGGATGATAATAAGAAGGTGGATGAAGGGAAGTTTATTAAGTATTAAGGTAAGCCAGAGGGTTTCAAATCATTCTTTAGCCACAAACAACAAACGATTGGTGTTCGAGGATAAAATGTTCAAATAATTATCTTCAATAATATATGCAAGCGATGCATTATTTTCATGTATGCCCAAAGCACTATAAACTCTCCCAGCCAGATAATCCATATCCCGAGTGACAAATCCAATTCCCAATGTGCAAGTAGTTCCACCTATTGTTATACTATCCTGAGAAAAGGTGTAGTAATAAAAACAGGCTGAGCTAGTGCCTAATTGATCTATGAATTCAAAAGGATTTTCAAGATTATAATAATCACTATCATCATCAAATAGCTCAGAAGAAAAAGCAATACTCGTATTATTATACTCACAAGTTGGCCTCAGTGTATCTCCACTATCGATCATCTCAACTAATGACCACTTGGTGTCTTGAAATGGATAAGAGCCACTAAGTCGATTATGAACTTTAGCACACTCTTTAACTTTAATAAGGGTATCCACAACAAATGGCATTGCCTTGTTAGCTAACAAGGAATCAGAATTTAATTTTTCTTTTAAATCCCCAGAGATCAAAATTCGAAGCTGAGGATCTTGGATGTATAAATCCCGAACGGGTTGACAGTAATCTCCATGCCATATGTTGAACCAGCTTTGCATATACTTAAAGGCTGACTGTCCATCTATCAATAACGGAGGCAAATCTTCATCATCCGGCTTTAAGTAAACAAATGATGTATCACTCTCGCAATAATATTGAAGTGTCCCTTTGACAGCAGTAAGGACTTTGAGCGTTTCTCGCTCATCGAATGTCGGTATACGTTTATCGACATCTTCTTTCTTACAAGACACTACTAATAGAAAAATCAACGTCCAAACCGCTATCCGCATAAGTCAAATGTAAACAAAAAAATCCCAACCTCTAGGTCGGGATTTTAAGGTGTCCCCGACCGAAGTGTCGGGGTTATATGTATAGGATAATTGTGCTTAGTTTGAAGCCAGTTCCACGCTTCTATTGATAAAATCTGTGAGCTTTTTACCACTCAACATACCTTGTCCCAATAACGCCCAATCATAAGCTTGCTTAGCCAAAGCTACTTGCTCAGCCTCATCCGTAGATGCGACGATCTTCTTGGTAAAAGCGTGATTTGCGTTCACAGCTACTGATAAAGACATAGGCATATCACCAAACATCATTGGGCCTCCGCCACCTTGTGCTTGCATATCTTTCATCCTACGGATAAACTCAGGCATGGTGATGGTCACTGGCATATCATCTGTGGCCATTGGCTCAACAGATACCATACTTTTTTGATCATCGATAGCTTTTTTGAAGACTTCTTGTACCTTTTCCTTTTCAGTATCAGACAAGACAGATTCTTTCTTCTCATCCTTATCTACCAACTTGTCAATCACATCAGCATCTACACGCTTCATCGTGATTCCCTCGTACTTCTGCTCTACGTGGTTGATAAAGTGACTATCCACAGGACCGTCCATCACTAGCACATCGTAGCTACGCTTCTTAGCAGTTTCGATGTAACCATGCTGTTTATCCTCGTTTGTTGTATAGAGGAAGACCACACTTTTGTCCTTATTGGTCTGGTTGGTCTCTACTTGTTTCTTGTACTCATCTATGTTGAAGAACTTGCCTTCCACATTTTTGATCAAAGTAAACTCCTTGGCCTTTTCCTCGAATTTCTCTTCGGAAATCATTCCGTATTTTACAAATACACCAATGTCTCCCCATTTTTGCTCGTAAGCTGGTCTGTCCTTTTTATATAGATCCGCTAGCTTATCTGCTACTTTTTTAGTGATGTAGCCATTGATCTTTTTCACGTTTCCGTCTGACTGTAGATAGCTTCGGGATACGTTGAGCGGAATGTCAGGTGAGTCGATCACACCGTGAAGCATTTGCAAGAAATCTGGTACGATATCTTTCACCTCATCAGTGATGAACACTTGACGAGAGTAAAGTTGAATCTTGTTTTTCTGGAATTCGAAATCCTTTTTCAGTTTTGGGAAATATAGAATTCCTGTAAGGTTGAAAGGGTAATCCACATTAAGGTGAATCCAAAACAATGGATCTTCCGAGAAAGGATATAACTCTTTGTAAAACGCCAAATAATCTTCGTCCTTCAGATCAGTCGGAGACTTGGCCCAAAGCGGCTGAGGATTGTTGATGATATTATCAACTTTTACTGTTTTCCATTGCTTCTTGCCGTCTTTGTCTTCTCCATCTTCGACAGACTCATCTTTCTGACCAAAACGAATAGGAACAGGCAAAAACTTAGAATACTTATCTAGGATTCCCCGAATTCTATGCTCTTCCAAAAACTCCTCAGAGTCCTCAGCTATATGAAGGATGATATCTGTACCACGCTCTTTGCGCTTACCTTTTTTGATTTCAAACTCAGTGTTTCCATCACAATACCATGCTGCAGGCTCAGAGCCTTCAACATGCGAAAGTGACTGAATCTCCACTTGCTTTGATACCATAAATGCCGAGTAGAACCCCAATCCAAAATGGCCGATGATCTGCTGTTCGTCACCTTTGTCCTTGTATTTCTCTACGAACTCAGTGGCACCAGAAAAGGCTATTTGGTTGATATATTTTTTAATGTCTTCTGCGGTAAGACCTATTCCTTTATCAGAAATGGTAATGGTCTTTTTCTTCTTATCAAAAGAAACATCCACAGTCAAGTCGCCAAGCTCACCTTTGTACTCGCCTAAAGAAGTCAATCTTTTGATTTTTTGCGTGGCATCCACAGCATTGGATACTAGCTCTCTAAGGAAGATCTCATGATCGGAGTATAAAAATTTCTTGATGATGGGGAAGATGTTCTCCGTGTGAATTGAAATGTTACCTTTCTCTTGCATATCGTTATTTTGTTTTCAATCAGATTACTGATCGCGCTAAGTCAAATACAATACCACACAACAGAATCTGTCAAGTTGGCAGAAAAAGTACTGAGCTTACAGGTGAGCTAAAATGACACGGGTCAAATTGACCGTGAGAAGCACTCCCATTTGTCGTACTTTTGGTATTACCTTTTGTATTACTTTTGCAATATGAAAACAATAAGCCTTAAAGTGCCTGATGATGTCTATGAACGCATAGAAACCAATCGCAAACGAGAAAATATGAACAGGTCTAGCTATGTGATGGAGGCGGTAGTAGCATACTCCAAAACTATAGAGCGAGAAAAACTAGGCGAGCAACTGAGGAAGGAATCAATCCAAACTGCAGAAGAATATGAGACTTTTAAATCGGAATTAGAGGATTTCGAAGGGGCCCTTATGGATGGATTGACTGATGAAAATTAACAAATTTGACTTCTGGATTGCCTCGCTCAATCCAGTGAGAGGGATAGAAGTAGGTAAGGTCAGGCCAATCATGGTTATTCAATCTGACTTCCTTAACGAAAATCACCCGACAACCCTCATTTGTCCACTTTCATCCAAGCCTTGGAAAGAAAAAACAAATCACTTGACAATTCCCAAAACCGAATCTGGGCTGGATAAAGATTTTGTTATTCTCCTAGATCAGATAAGGGCACTTGATAACGAAAGGCTTCTTGAAAGAATCGGGGCATTGCCAACTGATTACCACGCAAGCGTAAATAAGAGATTAAAGATCATATTAGATCTTACCTAATTCTATCAGCACTTTTGACCAAGCGATCATCCTTTCTAATAAAGCGATTAGCCAAAGAATTGAAAAATAGGGCCGCAGCTATTACATAAAATCCCATCTGAAAATCACCAATGGTTTCATGACTTAGCAATTGATCTCCTTTGGTAGAATAGTAATAAGTCATACCCAAGCAGCCTCCCATGACTAGTGAGTTTAGTGCACCGAGTTTTATTTGTGTCAACCGATTTTTAAACTGGAAAATAGAAAAGAAAGCGACTGCCGCAGATAAAATGGCTAAAACTGAAACAATGTACGTATCACTAGTTGCCATGACCATCGTTGTGCCTGCCTCATCGTAGCTTGAGTAGACTAGCTCAAAAGCATTCAGATTTACAACTTCTTGAGCAGATGTGTCAATCTTACTCCACAAAGGGAGAAACAATGTGGCGATCATGATGACACCTACTAAAAACAAGAAGACAGTTTGGATTCTTTGAATCATGACTTAAAAATATTTTCTGCAAAAGTGATCATCCCGCTTTAGAAACCAACGAATCGAGAAGATTTCTTTAAAGTCTAATGCTATACTTTTGCCATGAATGCGATATTTCTTGGACATATCTTATCTAGGCACAGCCTATCACGGATGGCAGATTCAGCAAAATGCCAATACCGTGCAAGCTGAAATTAACCGCGCGCTTTCACTTTTGCTTCAGGAAGATTTGGCATGTTTGGGAAGTGGTAGGACGGATACTGGCGTACATGCCTCGCAACAAATTGCACATGTAGACCTATCGGAGTTAAAATTTCCTGTGTCCCTGCTTCAAGTTAGACTCAATACCGTACTTCCAAATGATATCAGTATCAACAATATCACTTTGGTCCACGATGAATCACATGCAAGATTTGATGCGACCAAAAGAACCTACCACTATCACATCAGCAAATCAAAAAACCCATTCCAAATTCGGCAATCTTATCATTTTACGAGACCACTTAACGTTCACAAAATCCAACAAGCATTGGAGGTGATAAAAAAAACAAGGGATTTTCAAGCATTCAGCAAAGTGCACACAGAGGTAAACAATTTTGATTGTGAGATCTTTGATGTTTATTGGAGAGAAACGAACGATTCATATACATTCTGCGTAAGTGCCAATAGATTTTTGAGAGGGATGGTTCGAGCAATGGCAGGCACCCTTCTAGATGTGGGGATAGAAAAGATTAGTTTAGAAGAGTTTAAATCAATACTTGAAAGCGGAGACAGGTCAAAGGCAGGAAGATCAGTTCCAGCTGAAGGCCTTTTTTTGTCAAAAGTGGAGTATCCCAATTTAGTATATTTAGCAAATTAGCCCTTTGGAAAAAGAAAAAAATATCAGCGGCAGTATTCTGGATATCCAGATCATCAGACGATTGTTCGTCTTTGCTCGGCCATATATCTCGCAGTTTTACATAGTTCTATTTTTGACAATTGCCTTAGCAGTACTTGTCCCAATTCGTCCAAAACTGATCCAAATAGCTATCGACAATCATGTGGCACTCGGTGATTATGCAGGACTTGTCAATTGGATAATAATCTTGCTTGTGTTACTTGTTGTTCAGGCTGTCGTGCAGTATTACCACACCTATTTGTCGGAATGGCTTGGACAAAATATTATCAAAGACATCAGAATCAAGCTATTCAAGCATCTCCAGAATCTCAAGCTAAAATTTTTCGACAAGACTCCAATAGGCCGCTTGGTTACCAGAAATGTGTCAGATATTGAGACGCTTTCTGAGGTCTTTAGCACGGGTGTGGCTGGTATCATAGCAGATGTGTTGCAGCTTGTGGTAATTCTTGGTTTTATGTTTTATGAAAGCTGGCAACTATCATTAGTGAGCTTATCACTCCTTCCTATACTGCTTTTTGCCACTTATATATTTAAAGAAAAGGTAAAAGTCTCCTTCAATGAAGTGAGGACGGCCGTTTCAAATCTCAACTCATTTGTACAAGAACACATCACAGGCATGAATATCGTACAGGTATTCAATGCGGAAAAAAGAGAATACGCAAAGTTTGAAGAGATTAATAAGGAGCACCGCAAAGCCAACATTAGAGCGGTTTTTTACTACGCCACTTATTTCCCAGTAGCAGAGATTATCCAAGCGGCTGGCATTGGATTGATCGTATGGTATGGTGCCGGAGCTGTAATTCAAGATCAGCTTTCCTTTGGGGTGTTAATTGCGTTTATCATGTACATCCAAATGTTTTTCCGACCTATCCGAATGATTGCAGATCGGTTCAATACCCTTCAAATGGGGATCGTCGCATCCAATAGGATTTTGGATCTGATGGACAGCACTGAGCATATAGCTGACAATGGCGACTTTGCTCCAGAAAGCATTGATGGAAGCGTGGAGTTTGATAGTGTATGGTTTGCTTATAATGAGGAAGATTGGGTGCTGAAAGACATTTCTTTGAATGTAAAAAAAGGCACTTCTTTGGCTCTTGTTGGTGCGACAGGCGCGGGAAAATCGTCGGTGATTAATTTGCTGACAAGGTTTTACGAGATCAATAAAGGTTCAATTAAAATTGATGATCGGAATATTTCTGATTATAATCTTTCCAATCTCAGAAAGCAAATTGCTGTGGTGCTTCAGGACGTATTTCTTTTTTCGGATTCTATCTACAACAATATCACCCTTAGGAATCCTGATATCAGTTTAGAAAAAGTTAAAGAAGCCGCCGAACTGGTAGGAGCCCGAGAATTTATCGAAAGACTTCCTGGAGGCTTTGATTACAATGTAATGGAGCGCGGCGCTACATTGTCTGTTGGCCAGCGGCAGTTGATATCATTCGTACGGGCGATGGTATATGATCCAAAAATAATAGTGCTGGACGAAGCTACGAGCTCTGTTGATACGGAGACCGAAGAACTTATCCAATCCGCGATAGAGAAACTGATGAAAGGGAGAACATCTATAGTGATTGCGCATCGACTTTCTACAATTCAGAAAGCCAACCAAATATTGGTGCTCGACAAAGGTGAAATAGTTGAGCGCGGCACGCACGAACATTTGCTTACCTTAGATGGGTTTTATTCTCAGCTTCACCAAATGCAGTATAAAGAGGTCTCCGTATGAACCTAAAGCAAAAGAAATATTTTTATTTACTGATTATTTTGGTGTTTTTGGGCATTATCGTCAGCTCGGTATTTTATTTACTCGGCGGGTTCAAAGAAGTAATGGCCATACCTTTAGAAGGAACTACACGAACCTTAGCTGGCAAGCGATTTGTCACTCATTATACTGATGAAAAGCCTAGGGAGTTTGGGAAAGAATGTAGGGAATTATTGGCAGACAGCACTTTAGACGGAAGATTAGTAGTTGTGAATTACCATTCAGACACACTCGAAAGAGATCAAATCCATCAGTTTATTGGTATTGCGCTATCTGAGGAGATGTCAGAAATTCCCCAAGGTTTTGAAATCCTAGAGTTGGAATCTTCTGCTAGATATGCTGTATTTCTCACCATGCATGTTATCGTACAGCCGCGCCCAAATAAAATTGAAGCCTTGCTTTTCGCAAAAGCACAGGAAGATGGAATGGAATTGGATGATTTCTTTTTGGAACTTTGGTATCCGGACAATTCACTTGTAGTCGAAGGCTGGGTAAAACCATAATTCAATGCAATTTTAGGCCTCCTCCTCTACAGTCTCTGCTTTCAATTGCTTGTCATGAAGCTCTTTGTAAGCTCCTCCTTTTGACATCAACTCTTCATGAGTCCCACTCTCCACTACTCTGCCATCATCGAGCATGATTACCCTGTTAGCTAGTTTGGATGAGGAAACTCGGTGAGAAATAATCACCGAAGTACGTCCCTTCATGATCTTGGTCATGGAATTCAATATGGAGTTCTCCGTTTTTGTATCGACTGCCGAAAGGGCATCATCTAAGATCAAAATCTTAGGGCTTCTCGCTATGGCTCTTGCGATAGAGACGCGTTGCTTTTGTCCTCCAGAAAGCGCGATTCCACGCTCGCCTACTTTGGTCTCAAAACCTTCTGGGAATCGACTGATATTCTCCAATAAGTCAGCGTCTCGAGCCGCATTTTCTACGACATGATCATCCATCAGATCTGCACCAAAAGCGATATTTTCAGCTATAGAGTCACTAAAAAGAAAAACATCCTGAGGCACATAACCTACCTGACTTCTCAAACTATCGATACTATACTTTACGATTGGTTCGTCATCTAATTTTATCACGCCATTACTCGAATCGTACATTCTGCAGA
>JBLIFO010000087.1:0-11510 GCA_047633875.1 Marinoscillum sp.
CTCTGAACTGCGTGGTTATTTCACAAATGATGACTTTAGTACTTTGCAGATTCCATTACATGTATCTACCACTGATATATTAAAGGCTAAGGTCAAAGTCTTCAAAAAAGGGCAATTAGTACTCCCGATATTGGCTTCCTGTGCTGTTCCTGTTATTTTTGATCCTGTAACCATAGGTAAGAGAAAACTCGTAGATGGTGGGGTTATGGACAATCTTCCCTATCATTCAATTAGAAAGTCATGTGACTATATCATTGCCTTACATTGCAATCCACTTGATAAAGGATTTAAGCTCACGAATTTGAGCTCTTTAATTGAGAGATCCATGATGCTAACCATCACTCAAAATGTGCACTCACAGAAGAAGCACTACGATCTCTTTTTAGAACCTCCTGGTTTGAGCATGTTTAAGGTAATAGATTTTAAAAAATCAGGGGATATTTATAAGTTGGGTTATGAATATGCCAAAGAGGCAATAGCTGAAGGTGCACTTAAAGATCTGATTAAATTAAATGAAGAAGTTCTATAGATTTTGCTTTTGGATTTTTGGATGGAAGCTTATTGGTGGTAAACCCGATCTTAAGAAATATATTGTGATATTAGCACCACACACGAGTAATTACGATTTTTTTGTGGGTGTAGCAGCACGTAGCTTGAGTGGTTTGAATAGTTATTTCCTTGCTAAGAATGTGCTATTTAAAATCCCTATAGTTGGTTGGCTAATGAAAGCGATAGGAGGGGTCCCTGTAGATCGTTCGAAAAACACAAAATTGGTTGATCAAGTAGTGGCCCTATATGGGAAGCATGATGAGTTTATCATTACCATCACCCCAGAAGGGACAAGATCTTATGTGCCCACATGGAAAACAGGGTTTTATAGGATTGCTGTTCAAGCTAGTATCCCAATTGTAATGGTAGGTTTTGATTTTGAGCGAAAAATAGTTGAGTACCGTGAGCCCTTTTATCCTACTGGAAACCTTGAAGGTGATATGGAGATGATCTTAGGCTACTATAGAAATTTTAAGGGTCGCCATCCTGAACAAGGAGTGATCTAGCCAATTGTATAAAAGACTAACAATGCTACTCATCAAAACTTAAGACATAAAAAAAGCGCCGTAAGGCGCTTTTAATTATTTTGCTGTTGTTCTTTTTGTTCTTCGTTTTGGAGATTCTTCCTCAGTCACTTCATCTTCCACATCAGAAAGGATTCTTCCACAATGTTCACAAACTATAATTTTCTTTTGCTCTCTTATTTCTGCTTGCTTTTGGGGAGGTACCACATTAAAACATCCGCCACATGCGCCACGATTTACCGGTACTACCGCTAATCCGTTTCTCATGTTATTACGAATCTTATTGTAAGCAATAAGTAAACGTTCTTCAACAGCTTTCGAAGCTTTCTCACGATCTTTCATAAGCTTAGCTTCATCAGTTTCTGACTCAGAAGTAATAGTATCTAGCTCACTTTTCTTGCTTTCTAAATCTTTAGAACGTTCAGATAGGATATTAGCCGTAACTTCTATTTCTTCTTTCTTAAGATCTATTTTAACGTAAGCTTCTTTGATGCGTTTTTCAAGAATCTGAATTTCAAGTTGCTGAAGCTCTACTTCCTTGGTGATGGCGTCATACTCCCTGTTATTACGAACATTCATCTGCTGCTCTTCGTATTTCTTTATCAGCTTTTCAGAGTCTTTGATAGAAGTCTTGTTGTTCTCTATATTTTGCTCAAGGTCAGCAAGATCTTGGTTTTGCTTTTCAACTCTTGTTTGATATCCAGTGATCTCATCCTCCAGGTCCATTACTTCATCAGGCAAAGCCCCTCTGATCTTCAATAATTCGTCTTTGCTAGAATCGATATTCTGTAATTTTACCAGACTTTCGAGCTTTTTTGCTACAGTATTTTCCATGTAGTATTACAAGTATTTGATAGGGTTTGTATGTACTTCCGATAAACGGAGTGCAATATTAGCGAAATTTTCCCTTAAAATATCATAGAGTAAATCCTTTGTGAACTGCTCGCTTTCGTAATGTCCAATATCTGCCACCAAGATGCGATTGTCTGCCTCAAAGAAGTCATGATACTTGAAATCAGCTGTGATAAAAATATCGGCATCACTAGCAATGGCGTTGTTTAGTAAAAATCTACCACTACCACCACATACTGCCACTTTCAAGATTGTTTCATTGATAATCTCGGTGTGCCTTACAACGTCAGTTTTCATCTTCTTCTTTAAAGAGGCAAGAAAATCAATTGTTTTGATTGGGCTCGGTAAGGAACCGACTAGCCCAGAACCCACTTTTTGATTAAGATTACTAAGGGGTGTTAAATAATAAGCGACTTCTTCATAGCTATGAGCCTTTTTCAATGAAGCAAGTACATGACCTTGTAAATGATTAGGTAGGACTACTTCGATTCGCGTTTCTTCAACTGTTTCTTGTTTGTCGATTTCCCCGATTGTTGGATTGGCACCTGCAACTGGTTTAAATGTGCCTTTTCCTTCTAGTTGGAAGCTGCACTCATCATAATTTCCAATTGTCCCAGCGCCCGCATCAAAAAGAGCTTTAAGCACAGAATCCTTATCAGCATGAGGCGCGAATGTGGTAAGCTTTACGAGAGTGTCTTTTTTCGGGCTAAGAATTGATCTGTTACCCAAACCTAGAACATCAGCTATTTTTCCATTTACACCATGAGATACGCTATCTAGGTTGGTGTGTATGGCATAGATTGCTAGGTCATGTTTGATTGCCTTGATAACGCATTTTTCTACCCAATGATCACCATTGATGCGTTTGAGACCACCGAAAATTAAAGGATGATGAGCAACTATGAGATTTGATCCATGTTTAATTGCTTCATCTAAAACAGCTTCAGTCACATCTAGAGTTATGATAACTCCCGTGACTTCTGTATTGTATGAGCCAATTAATAGCCCACAATTGTCGTAAGACTCTTGATAGCTTTTTGGTGCTATCTGTTCGAGGAAAGTTGTAATATCTTTGACTAACATCTAACTATTGATTGCATGTATTGGTGGCAATATATTCTTTTTCCATTTGCCCTTCTTTTTGACCTAATCACCAAATTCAGAAACTTCTTATTTGATAGACAAATTAAGAAATCTACGGAATTTGATGCCAATATAGTTCTTATCGGTAATCTCGCAATTGGAGGAACGGGCAAGACCCCTATGGTGGACTTTTTGATCCGGTATTTTCATGTAAATGGTAAAAAGGTAGCGACAATGAGTCGTGGCTATGGGCGTAAAACATACGGATTCCGTCTCGCTGGACCGGTGGAAAATTCAGACACTTTGGGAGATGAGCCTTATATGTATCATGATAAGTATAAAGGAGCAGTGGCTGTTGCGGTAGGAGGCGATAGGGATCTGGCAATTGCGGAATTGCTCGCAAGAAAGCCTGAGACTGAGGTGATTCTCATGGATGATGGATTTCAAAATAGAGGCGTGAAGCCTTCAATATCTATTGTGCTATCCACTTATGATAATATATTTACCAAAGACTTTGTATTACCTTCTGGACGTTTGCGCGAGTCAAGAATCGGAGCTAAGAGGGCCGATGTAGTAATAGTAACGAAATGTCCGGAACATCTTAACGATGCAGATATGGCGAGGATACGTATGGAAATCAGTGCATATACGGAAGCTCAAATATTTTTCATGGCTACCATTTATGAGCCATTACTACCAATTTTTGAAAATAATCTTCCTCAACACAGTAAAGTTGTAGCTATATCCGGGATGGCATATCCAGAGCCATTTGAAAAATATCTCAGGAGCAAATACAGCGTGAAACTTGCACACAATTACCGTGATCATTATAGATACAGTCTGCAAGATGTGAAGGATATTGCTAGAGAATTGAAAGAAGGAATATCGATGATATGTACAGAGAAGGATAAGGTGAAACTTCAGTCATTTGCTTCGCTGAAGGAGCATTCATGCTATTATCAACCTATTTCAATGCGATTCTTAAGGGATGAGGCGTTATTCTTTGAGTTATTAGAGTCTAAGTTGATTTTCGATGTTGAAGAAACTATTTGATCTTATTTTTGCGGGGTGAAGAGAGGATTGGGTTTTTTACTTGTGTTTACTACGCTCACAGGAGTAGCGCAGATTACGGATGACTCCACCGAATTGGTGTATGGATCAAAGACTACAACGATAGTTTACGAAGATCAATTAAAGAATAATCGTACTCGTGAAATTCATCCTGATACCACTTTATATGAGTTGGAGAAATTTATCTTTAATGATGTCGCTGATCGAAAGTATCAAGATCTTGGCAACAATGGAACGGCTGTGTTCCCATTGTTTTATCCTATACCAGATCAAATAGGTAGAACGAGTGGATTTTCTTCCTACAATCCGATGATCAAATCTTCCGATCAATTCAAATATTATAATACCAAATCACCACACATCAACTTAATGGTGGCTTTTGGTGGTGATGGGAGATCTGTGGTTGACATGGGATTTACTCGGAATGTCAATGAAAATTGGAATATAGGATTTGATATTTACAAAATCACTTCTGACAAGCAAATTGGGAAAAGCGGTCAGCAGGATAGAAATGCTTTGGGCAACATCGTGGATTTATACACATACTACAAGCATTCTGAAAAGCCCTATTCGGCCATGTTTCATGTGATGAAGTCAGGTTTCAAAATTGAGGAAACCGGGGGGATATATATCGAAGACTTGAATACTGCTACCAGAGCTGATTTATTTGAATATCAAGACTCAGATATTCAGTTGAGTGACGCGAAAGCAACAGATGAACAGTTTAATGTGCATCTTTTTCATGAATATGCGTGGACTACTCCTCTGCAGTTTTATCATCAATTAGATTGGAAAACACAGACCGTAGGGTACCAAGATTTTACTGGTAGTTCAACAGGAAACGATTATACATACGATGATTATTATAGCCAGTTTTTGATTGATCAGGACAGTACATATGAGCTATTTGAATGGCGCGAGCTTGTGAATGAAGTAGGAGTGAAAGGTGATTTAGCCAATCTGTTTTATAGAATTTATTTGAAAAGGCGAGATATCGATTATGATCAGTTGTTCATAGATCCGACTGCTAAGTTTAGCGAAACATTTTTAGGTGGATTTACACGCTTTGACTGGAGAGAAAAATTTGATGTGGTAGCTAACGCCGAGCTATCTCAAAGTGGGGAATATAGACTCCAAGGAAAGTTAAATTCCGAGTTGGTTTTTGGATCTTATACATCCTTGCGATACAAGCCGTCTTTCTTAGTGGAGCGATATTTTACTAATCACCATGAGTGGGACCAATCCTTCAATTCGGCTTTTACCAATGAAATTAAGGCTGGAATAAAACTTGATTTTGGCTGGCTTTATATGCGACCCCAAGCACGACTTGTGAGCATGGATCAGTTCTTTTACTTTGACGAATCGAAAACCGCACGGCAAAGTGCTGATTTAGCGGTGATATCCTCTTTGGGTGGTGATTTCAATTTTAGAATTTCGACCAACAGATCTCTAAAAGAGGCATTTCATATAGAAAATGAAGTGCACTTCTCTACCGTAAGTGGAGCAGGATCCGATAATGTAGAGATTCCTGAAGTTTTTTACAATGGTCGCATTTTCTGGCGAGGTGCTATTTTTAAGAAAACTATGGGTGTTGAGATAGGTGTAAATGTACATGCCAAATCAGCATATTATGCCATGGGGTATGCACCTGAGCTACAGCAATATCACCTGCAAAACGATTTTCAAATAGATGGATTTTACACGATGGATGCCTTTTTCAATTTACGTGTAAATAATGTCCGGGCATTCGTGAAAATGACCAATTTGAACCAACAGAATAATAATGGTTATTTCGTGACCCCTTATTACCCTGGTCAGGCTCAGGTTATGGATTTCGGTGTACGTTGGTTATTCTTTGACTGATGAGCGAGCAAAAAACTACTTTAGGTCTGAATTTACCGACCGATCCACGTTGGGTAAATATTGCTGAGATGAACATTGAAGATATCTTGGTCGATCATGCCTTTTGTGAGCAAAAAGCCGCTTCCTCTTGCATTTCATTAATCATACAGTTTCCTGAAAAGTCTGAAATGGTAGAGATGCTCACACCAGTTGTTGCGGAGGAATGGGCACACTTCGAGCGAGTAATCGAACAACTCAAAAAGCGAGGTTTTGCATTGGCTGAATGTAGAAAAGATGAATACGTGAGTGCTCTAAATGGCATTACAAAGAAAGGTGGAAGCCGTGATCATCAATTGGTAGAGCGACTACTAATCAATGCCCTTATTGAAGCTAGAAGCTGTGAGCGCTTTAAGTTGCTTTGGAAAAACCTGGAAGATGAAGAGCTCCAAAAATTCTACTACGAACTGATGATTTCAGAGGCCTCGCATTACCACAATTTTCTTGAATTAGCCAAGTTATATATGCCAGAAGCTCATGTTAATCAACGATGGAGTGAGATACTCCTGGCTGAAGCCGAAATACTCAAGTCATTGGATGTGCGCGGTGATCGCATGCACTGAATTAGGTCTTTTGCTTTTTCTTCTTAGCCGCAGGGAAGAGTATATTGTTTAAAATAAGTCGGTAAGCAGGGGAGTTGGGATGTAAGTTGAGGTCAGTAGGCTGCTCACTTACAAAATGCTGATAATCTTCCGGATCATGCCCTCCATAGAACGTCCAGAAACCTTTGCCAAGCACACCATGGATATAGCGAGCTTCACCCACTGATTTATTTTCACCCAGGATTACCACATCAGGCTTTATCAAAGAATTTCTAAATGAAGTAGTCTGTCCCATAAATCCCTGAATAACGTGCTCATGATTTTGAGTTAGAATAGTTGGGATTGGATCCCACTTGGCAGAAAACTGAAACAAGGTAAAAAAGTCATTTTCTTGTCTCAATCCACGACGTTCTGCTGGCTGCATATCAATGTTTGAATATTCGTATTCGTAAGGATTTCGCTCGATTGTAAAGTTTTGAAAAGCGATAGTTCTACTGAAATCCAATTTACTCTGAGCATTTGGATCTGCGCCATCACCATCATACATAGACTCTACGATATCCAATCCCTCTGCAGCCAGTGCTATGTCATAAGTATCTGTTGCTGAGCACATAGCAAACATAAAACCTCCACCAGCCACAAATCCATGAATCTTCTTGACCACTGCTAGCTTCATATGCGAAACTTTTGAGTAGCCATGCTTCTCTGCGGTTTCTTCATATTCCTTTTGCTGCTGCTGATACCAAGGGAAGTGCTGATAACTCCGGTAAAACTTCCCATACTGGCCCGTAAAGTCCTCATGATGTAGGTGTAGCCAATCATATTTTGGAAGCTCGTTGTAAAGTATCTCATCATCGAAGATTACTTCATAGGGTATTTCAGCATATGTGAGGACTAATGTCACGGCATCATCCCATGGCTGTTTGCTCTTCGGGGAGTAAACCGCAATCTTCGGAAACTTCTCAAGTTTCATCACATCTGTATTGGAAGCAGGACTGGCAATTTCCGTTAATATATTATTTGCTTCCGCATCAGAAATAATCTGATAAGAAATATTCCTTACAATACATTCATTTTCAATGGTTTGTAGATGCTTTACCATGAAACTCCCACCGCGATAATTCAGCAGCCAGTCCGTTGGTACATCCTTTGTCAACATCCAGTAGGCAATTCCGTAAGCCTTTAGGTGGTTTGTCTGCGTGTCATCCATAGGGATTAGCAGATATGCACCTTTTACATGTATTGAAATTAGAAGAATTAATATTGTGAGGAATCTACCCATACTTTTTGTTGAACTAATTTACTGTTACGAACAATCTTAAAAGCTTGTTCTACTTAACTTTCCACAGCGCTAAAGGTAACTTATGGATCTTATAGAAAATGTAAAGGAGGGAATAAATTCAGTCAAAGCTAATAAGCTTCGAACTTTTCTCACTGCAGCCATTATTGCAATAGGAATTATGGCCTTGGTAGGTATACTCACGGCCATTGAAGGTATTCAATCTTCAATCAATAGTAGTTTTTCGAACCTTGGTGCAAATACTTTTGATGTGGAAAGTGTCCGGTCAAATAGGGGGTCGAGAGATGGCAAGGAAGCGAAAATATTCCCGCCCCTTACCTATGAAGACCTTTTAACTTTTAAGGATAAGTTTGATGCGGGTGTAGTAAGCGTCAATGCATTTGTTTCATTTTCTTCAGAAGTAAAAAGAGGTTCTAAAAAAACCAATCCTAATTCCAGAATTCAAGGCGGGGATGAAAATTATCTAGTAGTGGATGGGTTCGACATTGAAAGAGGTCGTTCTTTTTCGATGAACGAAATTGAAAATGGAGGCATGGTGACCATCATTGGTGTTGAAATCCGAGATGCACTTTTCAGTAAGGAAGAGGATCCTATCAATAAGACCATCAAGTTTTTCGGTTCTAGTTTCAAAGTAGTTGGTCTACTTGGAACACAAGGTGGGTCAGGTGGAAATGGAAGTGTGGACAGAATGTGTCTGGTACCAACTTTAACAGCAAGACGTCTTGCAGCAGGACGCCAATTGGAATATGAAGCAACTATAGCTGTAAATGACCCAACTAAAATGGACGCAGCTACAGGTTTAGCTACTGGACTAATGCGGGCTATCCGGCGTGATCCTGTCAAGCAGGAAAACTCATTTCAAGTCACTGTTAATCAATCACTAACGGAGCGTCTGGGTGAGATTACTGGTTACTTGAGAGTAGGTGGATTTTCAATAGGTTTTATCACTTTACTTGGTGCTTCTATTGGACTTATGAATATTATGCTGGTATCGGTAACTGAACGTACTAGAGAGATAGGAGTGAGGAAAGCACTTGGTGCTACTCCAGCTAAGATTCGTCAGCAATTTCTTATTGAAGCCATTGTAATCTGCCAAATGGGTGGTTTTGCAGGAATTATACTTGGAATAGGTATTGGGAACCTTACCTCTATGCTTATAAGCGAAGGCGGATTTATCATCCCATGGGTTTGGATTTTATTCGGTGTGACAATTGGAATGATCGTAGGTTTACTTTCCGGATATTTACCGGCAAGAAAAGCAGCCAGACTTGACCCTATTGATGCATTAAGATTTGAATGATATGACCCTTACGGAAAAACTAAATAAGACAATCAGGGATGTGAAAGACTTTCCAAAGCCTGGGATTGTCTTCAAAGATATTACACCTATATTGGCCGACCCTGATCTTAGCGCGGCAGTGAGTGCTGCATTTTATGATTACTGGAAATCCAAAGGTGTAGATGCTGTTGTCGGTATTGAATCAAGAGGGTTTATTTATGGACTTCAGCTTGCTCAGCAGCTTCATGTTCCGTTCATTCCTGTTCGTAAAGCTGGTAAACTTCCTTATCGCACTGTGAAATACGCTTATGATTTGGAGTATGGGAGTGCGGAAATTGAAATTCACGAGGATGCGATCGTCAAAGGTCAAAGAATACTTATCCATGACGATCTTCTCGCAACAGGAGGTACTGCAGCTGCAGCTGAGCAGCTTATTCAAAAGATAGGCGGAGAAGTGTGTGGTTATTCTTTTCTCGTGGAGTTGGGTTTTCTGAATGGGAGAGCGATTCTAGATGCTTCTGATGTTCAGTCTTTGGTGACTTTCTGATTACTCAATAACAAGTACTTCCTTCACCCTATCTAACGCGTCAAACCGAATGCTGAGCCTCTTCATTTGATAAAGTGATTCACAACTATCAGGTGAAAGGTTATAATAAAAGAACTTTTGATTACGATTATAGAGCTCATGCTCATCTGGCTGACCAAAAAGTGTTTTGATCTCAGCTTGGCCCTCGGCTAATAGCTTTTCTTGTTGCTCCATTATAAGGCTTTGCTGATTGATTCGTGGATTTTGGCAATCATTTGCATCCCATGCTGCCTGATCAAATCCCTCAATATTAGGTATGGAATAGCAGCCACTCAAAACGAAAATGATGCAAATAAGTACTAGTGCTCTAATCATTGATTTTCTACTAAAGTTGTTTGTTGTGATACTCGAAGTGCAATAAAGGCATAAACTAAAGAAGCCAATGTAACAATTACACAAACTAACCAGGCGATCGGCGATTGGAATACAAAAGCTATAAATCCTCCGGCTAAAATGATCCTTGAGTATTCCGCTAGCGCATGCACTTTTCCTTCCATCATTCTACCAAGCTGTGCTACTGACCATACGATGAGCCCAGATAACCCTAACTGAATTTCAAGAGAAAACGTTTGGCCCAGAAAGAGGAAAATTGAAGTTAGTGTCAATATGATTACGAATTGGATCAATATATAGTAGCTCAAGATCCGTGCAGGAAGTGGGTTGAATTTTGGGCGAATCACATTTTCTGAAGTTAATTCTTGAGAGTCTGTGGTAGGTGTCCATCCGGGCTTTTTAAATAATACTCTGAGTTTGTTGCCAAATCCATTCGTTGAAATTAATTGCTTTGCCATGGCCTCATAGTGCTCAAAATTGACCCAAATCGGATTCCAACTTTCCACTGTTTTGGTAATTCCGTAAATTGGTTTTTCCACTTCTTCTTCAAACGTCCCAAACAATCTGTCCCAAATGATCAATGAGCCAGCGTGGTTTTTGTCAATGTACTGCGGATTGCGACCGTGATGTACCCGATGGTGCGAAGGAGTGTTGAAAATCCATTCGATAGGTTTGGGGAGTTTATGAATCGTCTCAGTATGAATCCAGAATTGATAGACCGTATTGAGCGCAGCTATTAAAAGGAAAGTGATGGTCTCAAAGCCCAACATGGCCAATGGTAAGTAAAACCAAAAGGTCCACAATACTTGAAAAGATCCTTGACGCAATGCAACAGAAAAATTATAATCTTCGCTCTGATGATGCACCACATGTCCACCCCAGAATAAATTGACCTCATGGCTCATGCGATGCGCCCAATAGTAGCAAAAGTCCACCCCAAGAATCAACAGCAGAATTGACCACCAAGTATTGGGTATTTCAAAAATGGCAAAATTCAGAAATACCCACTGATATGCGGCCAAAGTAATCACTTTGAATAAACCACCAGATAGCTGCTGTGTGATTCCACAAGAGATGTTTGTCAGTGCGTCATTGAGTCGGTAGATTTCTTTCTTTGAGAAGAACTGAATGCCCAGCTCAATAGCAATCAAAAGAAAATAGATGGGTATGGAAAGTATGATGGGGTTGATATCCATCTCCCAAATATAGTATGAAGAATGCGTCGAATACTCAAATTATCACTTCATTCTTCTTCGCTATTAACGCGAGTGTCAGAGTTGTTTTTGATCTCGTTTATTTGATTCATGAGCTGATTTAGATAAGCTTCAAACCCTCTTTTGTTTAGCCAACGAGTTATCCAATGAGCTATGATCGAGATAGCTATTGTAGTAATGATAAGAATCACCCAGTGAATTGGCTTATGCATGATCTCAGCATGGCGATTGTGAGCTTGCATTCCCAAAAGGAAACCGCCAGTTGCAGAGATAGGGTA
>JBLIFO010000088.1:0-11502 GCA_047633875.1 Marinoscillum sp.
AAGTGATTATACAACTCGTCATGTACCTGATGATATGGTGGTGGTTCAGGATATTCCGTTGACAATTAGTGGTAAAAAAATGGAGTCTGCAGTTAAGAAAATATTAATGGGACGTGCTATTAATGATTCAGCTAATGAAGGGGCTATGCGAAATCCAAATTCATTGAAGTTTTTTCAAGAGTACTTTGAGGATATTTCCCAAAAGTGAAATCTGTAGATGATGAATCGCTTCTTAGTAATACTATTTTTTTTGTTGCTGATTGTCGAAGTTTCGAAAGCACAAGACAGCTTTCAAACAGAGATTGACAACCTTAAAGCATTATTTATTTATGTCGACGAGGACAATCCCAAAGAATATGTTACAATCTGTAACAAATTGGCATGGGAGTATCGCGACATTAGAGCCGATAGCTCACTTTATTATGCCACTTTAGCATTACTCAAAGCACAACTTCACGGGTTTAAATCTTTGGAGATTGAATCTATTAATTACTCAGGAATCGCGTATCGTAATCTTGGCAACCTTACTCAAGCTCTGCAGAAGTACTTGTTGGCATTGGATTTATCTGAAAAGGAGGGTATTGACGAACAGCGAGGATATACACTGATCAATATTGGTAATCTTTATCAGCATCAGACTAATTTCAACACTTCTATCGAATATTTAGAAAAGGCTGTAAATCATGCGAAATTTTTGAGGAATGATCGGATGTTGGGTTATGCTTATAATAATCTTGGCAAGTCTTATAAAGGACTTGAAGATTATCGCAAAGCAACGGAATACTATCAAAGGGCTATTGCAATAAGAAAGGTCATTAATGCATTCTCAGAAGAGGTATCCTCTAAGATTGATTTAGTTGAGGTATTCTACTTGCAAGGAGATTTGACTAGAGCAGAGAATTATAGTTTGGATATTCTACTTAAACTAAGAACTCTTAAAAAACCCCGCAAAGAAGCTGAACTATACAATTCCATGGCTAAAATTAAATTGGCACAAGGTGATCAATTTTATGCTTTGAAGTTTGCGAAAACAGCTTTGAAAATGTCAGAAGAAGTTGATGCGAAGTTTGAGAAGATGGAAATCCTGCTGACACTCAGTGAGATCTATAAATCAGTGAATAATTATACAGAAGCTTACAAATACCACCTATTATACTCAGAAGGGACCAAAATTTTGCTGAGTGAGGAAATAATCAGAAAGACAGAACAACTCATAAATCAACACGAAACCCATCAACAATTGGAAGCGATTTCTTATTTAGAAAAGCACGATGAACTCAATGAAAAAATCATCAAGGCACAAAGGATCATCATTATTATTTCAATAATTCTCATTTCAATAGTTCTCATACTAGCTTTCATTACATATCGGGGGTATCGAATTAAAAGAAGACTATCTAAAGAACTCTTAAAAAGCAGAAATGAAATAGCTAAAGATAAAGCGATCATTGAAATTCAATCTAAGAAGCTACAAGAGTTAGATAAAGCTAAATCTCGTTTTTTCGCCAATTTATCCCACGATTTAAGATCCCCATTGAGTTTGATTTTAGGCAATCTTGAGATACTCAAATCTAGAGTTGATCTAGCTTTCACGACAGATGGATTGAACAATATCGAAACAGCACTAAAAAACTGCAAAAGGCTCCTCTATCTAACCGACGAAATAAATGACTTAACTAGACTAGAAGAGGGCCGTGTTGTTTTGAAACTTGTCCCTGTTAACATCCAAACCTATTTGAAACTGCTCACCGATATGTTCGTAAGCAATGCCGCTATGAAGGGGGTTGATTTTGTATTTAAGGGAGAAGAAGAGGGAGAATTGAAGCTTAAAATTGATCCGCGACAATTTGAGAAAATATTCTATAATCTCGCATCAAATGCAATTAGACATACAAGTAATCTTGGTTCCATTGCTATAGGTCTGGAATCCCAAGGCTCAGATATTTTAATATCAATATCTGACACAGGGGAAGGAATATCAAAGCAAAGCTTACCGCATATTTTCGACAGATTTTATCAGTCCAAGGCCAGTGGATATCAAGCCAAAGAAGGCCTAGGTATTGGTTTGGCATTAGTCAAAGAATTGGTGGAGTTGCATGGCGCTTCCATAGTCGTCCAAAGTGAACTCGGCAAGGGGACAAGATTTGAAATCCGTTTTAAGAAGGAAGATATTGATGGAGTAAGATCTCTTGATAAGTTGTCCTTTGATTATGTAATCGAGAGAAAACATCTTTATGATGAAATAGATAAGAAAGACACTATTGGGCTGATTTTGCGAAACCAGAATGCTATCACTAAAACCTTATTAGTTGTAGATGATAACCCAGAGATAAGATATCATTTGCGTTTGTTGCTCGAGGATGATTATGATATTGTGGAGTGCGCACATGGTGCGGAGGCAATGGAGTTATTGAATCACAATGATATTGATCTGATTATTACAGACTTAATGATGCCTTGGATGGATGGTTTTGAGTTAATAGGAGCAATTAAAGCAAGTATCGAATTCAATAATATTCCGATTATTGTGATTACAGCATCAATTTCAGAGAAGGATCATGAGAAAGTACTGGGCTTAGGGGCAGATCATTATATAAGGAAACCCATCAATCAGAATGAATTAAAGTTATTATTGAAAAATACCTTTGAAGAACCTAGACAGCTCTAGTCTATCTCAGTTTTTTTTTGATCAAAAAACTTAATGTTAATTTATCGGCCTTGGAGTTAGCGGATGCTTTAGCTGAGAGTGAGCGACAGGCCTTACGATTATTTAAAAAAGTCACTAGTTACCCTCCCGTGGAATATGTTGGAGGTGCAACTGAAATTTTATAGGATATTACTGGATTCAGGTAAAGTAAAAAATGCTGCAGAAGCAGCTAAAAGATTAGACCATAAAAATATCACCAAATTTAAGAAGCATTTTGAAATGAAATCTGGTGTAAACTCAAAATTAACAAATTGCGAAGGGATTTTAGACAGCTTGTGCTGAATAAGCTATTTCTGCCAATTGAGCCTGACTAAATGCATCAAGGTAGTTATTCCTAGTAGCGGAATCCCCCGAAAAAATGTCTTGGCTTTGAAAGTGGTTATTTCTTTTACTTTTCAAAAGCTTATTTAATCCCCTAGATATTTTTATTTCTCTGTTACCCATTTTTCAATTATTAATATTCAATAAATGATTCGTTGGTATTATTATCCTTCTTGATATATAGCAATGTGATTGCGATAAAAGTCGCAACAGAAATAACAATTAGAAGTAATTTTTTCAACATATCGCTTATATGGCAATACGATCATTCAATACCCCCAAACGAGCTCAAAAAATTTATTAAGGAATTACGAGTGATCTAGAATCTTTTGAGATCACACCCCAGTATCCTAGCACTATTTCGCTGGATTGGTTCTCATAATTGAGATTACTTTGATATTGCGCAGGAGAAGTAGATGCCACGGAACCTAGAGCTGTTGTCTGTGATTTCAATAACTTCAAATATTCAAATGCATATCGTGAAATTTGCCACTGTTCTATGGTAATTACATCTCCAGGTAGGTATTCATATTCGGTAAATTCGTTACTGAATTTATTCCCATCAAAAAACTGATCATTAAGTAGATTAATTTGGCTCGTTTGTGAGAAGAGAGTGTCGTTCTTGCTGATTTTGAACCGGTAGAAATTCTCAAAATTTAAACTATCTACCCCCGATATTATAGGATAAAAAACAACTTCTTCTTCACGCGTACCATCGGTAGATTCTCTAGTGATGCTTCCCGTATATAAACTATCTATTCGTGACTTGGCAAGTGGGGATTCAAAACTTGAGTTGATTACAACACCGTCAACTAATCGGATAGTTAATTGATAATACACATTTCTTATCGCTCTTACCTTTTTATTAGTCCTGTACAAACCATCCTTTACATGTGTCATTACATAGGTTTGGTTCAGGTTGTTTTTGATTGAAACCTGTGCGTTTTTAATGGTGAGATGAAGCAAAGTGCTTTGGAAGGGTTCTGTTTTAGTAATTACTACTTCCTGATATTCAAGACTATCAGTAAGCCATCCCTCCACAACCACATTTGAGCTCGTATTACTTAGTCTAATTTCCTCTGGTGTACATCCAAAAAAAACAACAAGAATTAATATGATAAATACCTTTTTCAAAACTTAAAATTGTAAGTTATCGCTGGAATAATAGAATCAAAGATCGAATTTGGCACAAGTTCTAATGAACCAGTACTAGGATCTTCTTTGAAGAAATATGAGTACACGTTAGACCTACTATAAACATTATAAATCACTAAAGTCCAATAATCATTAATTAGACGTTGCTGACCTTGCTTGTTTTTAGATCTTCCAATCCATTTCATAGAAAAATCAAGCCTATGGTAATCAGGAAGGCGATATTGATTTCTATCACCGAAGTATGGAATAACATTTCCTTCATAAACAAAACTACCAAGTGGAAGAGAATACGGTCGGCCTGAGTTGTAATTGAATGATAAAGAGGTACTTAACCTTCTATTAAATTTATATATGCCTACCAATGAAAGATCATGTAATCTGTCATAATGATTAGGGAAATACTCCCCATTATTAATTGTTTCTTCTGAAAAATTACCTGCTACTTTATTTTCACTTCTAGAGAGGGTATAACTTATCCATCCAGTGAAATCACCTTCATTCTTTTTAGCGTAAATCTCCATTCCATAGGCTCTACCATTTCCTGATAGCAATTCAGTTTCAGGTGCAGGATTGAATAGAAGATCCGCCCCTGCTTTATATTCAATTAGGTCACTTATTGTCTTGTAGTAAAGGTCTAAATAGAGTTCATACTTATTATTGACTAGATTTTGATAGTAGCCCAAAGAGTAGTGATCTGAGGATGTAGGCTTCACATATTGATCACTAAGCTTCCAAGTATCATTAGGGGATGGCGATATCGTATTGGAAATGAGGTGAAGATATTGATTTGATCTTGTGAAACTAGCTTTGATACTTGAGTGCTTGCCTGTTTTATAGTTTACAGACATTCTTGGCTCCAGTCGGTGAAAGGTTTCTACATTTTCGAATCGTCTGTAGGTAGTTGTATCTATTATAGAGGCTAGGCTTCTTGTCTCATTTGGCGAATATTGAAAAACAGTATCTGCCCCCAAATAGCTAAATTTGGAATATCTCAGACCGTACAGTATTGATAGATTTCTTGAGATTTCGTATTGGTGAGAGACATAGAATGCTGTTTCTAGTCCATGTTCAGTGTCAAGTGAGAGAATATTTGCTGAAGAAGTCTCCTCGTCAAAAGGGACCCTATCGCCTGGTCTCAATACATGATAAATGCTGCTACTTCCAAAACGCAATTCATGTTGAGGGTTAATCACAAATCCAATATCAGATTTCATAGTATAGTCTATGATTTTCGACCTCCCAATAAAGCTTGCAGCCTCTCTAGGTTGTGTGATCTTATAATTGTATTCACTTATTATAGTAGAAAAGTGAGCGAAAATCCTCTTTCCAAAGAAGTGATTCCAACGGGCGGAAAAGTTCCTGTTTCCCCATTGATTGATAGTTTCTAGAGAGTTGGTATTGTGATCGTTTCCGAAATAGCCTGAGAAGTAGAAGGTATTTTTCCTATTCGGCTTCCAGTTCACTTTTGCATTCAAATCTTGGAATCTACTAGAAGTATTATCATCAAGTGCAATGTTCAAAATGGATTGTCTACCAGATATAATGAAAGAGCTTTCTTCCCGTTTCAATGGACCTTCAGCAATGAATTTTGCAGAGACTAGACCTATTCCTCCTGTAAATCTAAAATTCTGATCATCGCCTTCATTTTGTTGGATGGAAATAATGGATGATGCCCGTCCTCCAAACCAAGCAGGAATGAACCCTTTCATTATGTCCACATTATTGATTGCTTCTGGATTAAAAACGGAAATTAATCCGAACAAATGATTGGGATTATAGACCGGCGCCTCATCTAGAAGTATAAGATTCTGATCATTGCTGCCTCCTCGTACGTATAGTCCGTTCGCGTCCTCACCGAGTGTAGCAATTCCCGGCAAAAGCGTAGCTCCTTGCAATACATCCACCTCGCCCATGAAATAAGGAATCTCTCCACGTGTATTCAGGTCCAAGGTATTGATTCCAGGTATCAAACTGGTTACATTAAAATCAGGCTCTAGAGAGGACACTACCACCTCCTCAAGTGTATTTAGTTTCTCCCTCATACGATAATGTTCTATAGCACCACCGAATGTTAGATCATATTCTTTATCAAAATCTTCATATCCCAGATAGCTAACTCTAATTTGATGGATTCCCGGAGGAAGAGTAAGCGAATAATAGCCATAGGAATTTGTGATAACCCCTTTGGTAGAGCCTACTTTATAGACGATCGCACCGATAAGTACCTCGCCAGAATTCGCATCTTTTACGATACCTCTTAATGTCCGAAAATTGATTTCATCAGGAAAAGTTAGGACTATCAGGTTTTCCTCCACTGTGTATTTAAATTTTACCTGATCATTGAGATGATCTAGTAAATCTTCAACTTCCGTATATTCCTGATCAATTATACATGCTAATTTTGGTACCAAATCTTGGCTATAGGCCAATCTGATTCCTTGCTTATTTAGTTGGTGAAATATCCTAGATAGTTGATATTCTCCTTCTTCAATAGAGATTGGGTCCCATTGCGAATAATCCTGACATTCACTTTTGAAACTAATCAACGCGAGAACGAGGAGGCATATGACGTAGGAGATTTTCGGCATTTGCAGTGACAAGCCATCTGATATTAAGATATGGCCTAATGCTGCAAAAATAGATTTTAATTACAACCCTTACCTGAAAATTTGACTTTGTTAGTTGTGACCTTAGCATGTGCATTCAGCACTTTGCTTATTACTTTCACTACATTCTCCAAAGAGGATTCATTAAACTCAGCTGTGAGCTTACAAGTTCGGAGAGATTTGTTAGCGGTTATTTTCACATTATAGTATTCTTCCAAAAGAGGGATGACCTCATCAAAAGATTGGTTTTCAAAATAAAATACACCACTAATCCATGAAAGTTCATTAGTGTCTTTTGCACTGGTTACGTTTATCGAGTTATCACTTAATAAGCGAGCATTTTGACCCGGTTTCAAAAGCTGAGAAGACTTCCCTGAATTTACTTCAACTAAACCTGTGGCAACTGTTACACTCATTGAAGAGCTAACATCTACACTGAATGAGGTCCCTAGAACCTTAACTGATCCTTGCTCAGTTTTAACTGTAAATGGTAAACCATTCTTTTTAACTTCAAAAAAAGCTTTACCAATGAGTTTTATATTTCTACTTTTAGAAAAGTCAGATTCATCAAACGATATATTACTATTAGGAGCTAATGTGACCAAAGATCCATCTGGTAATAGAATTTCTTTTTTTGCAGTTTCTGCTTGATAAATGGCTGCAGTTTGAATGTTTTCTTGGTTAGTAATGGTCTGGTAGATAAAGTAGCTAGAGAAAAATCCAAAAATTGCTACAGCGGCTATTCTTAAAAGCCATAGATAAGCGGGTGTTTTTCTTTCGATTTTCTGCTCAAGCTTAACCCAAGCCGCATCCACGTTTACTTCTTGGTTCAACTCACTCAAACTAAAGAACAAGTCAAAATCGTCCAACTCATCTTTCTCATCTTGAGTGGAATTAATTTTTACTTTGTATCGTTTTAACCAGTTTTCTGACATGGTGTTTAAAAGGCAATGATTTTAACTCTTCCCCCCAAATAGTACTTGAATATTTTTTTCATAATCTGAAATTTTTAAGCTCGTCACTCAGTGATTCTTTGAGTTTTTTCAAAGCGATACTCATTTGATTCTCTATGGTTTTAGGCGATAGTTCAAGATCTTCTGCTATTTCCTGATAAGTAAGTCCACCATATCTACTCAGAACGAAGATATTCCGACATTTTTCTGGTAGTTGGTCTATCGCATGCTGAATTTTTCGTTTTAAAAGCTCCGTGTCATTGGTTGTCATCCCATCACTGAGGTGGCTAGCTACATTTGACAGATCCGTAAGTGCTTGCTGTTTAGGTAATTCAAGTTTGATATAATTTAGGCACTTATTTTTTGCAGAGGAAAAAAGGTAAGCTCTGAGTCCAGTATGTAGTTCGATCTTAGCGCGCTTCTCCCAGATGTACATAAATACTTCCTGTGCGATCTCTTCACCTATCACTGCATCTCGCACGATGCTAGTCGCGAAACGGGTGATGTCAGCATAATGCCTTTTGAAGATTATTTCAAAAGATTTCACATTCCCAGTCTTCACCTCTAGGAAAAGCTCTTCATCAGTAAGCTCTTCCATCAATTACTCGATTGTGGTATTTCTTGCCTGAGTGATTTCAGTAGTATGATCAGCGATTTATTATAGATCGTTCCTGAAAATGGGTTCTCAGCTGATATACAAACCAACATATTTAGATCGGGCAGTAAATAAAGGTTCTCGCCAGATCCTCCGGAAATAAAAAGGCAATTTTCCGCACTTGGGATTCTGAGATTTATAAAGTCCGGTGTGAATATCCACCAGCCATATCCAAAACTATAATCGTAAGAAACTGTGTTTTGGACGGAAATCATGTCTAATATCCAATCTCGATCGACAACCCTAACTTTATCTTTCCATCGGCCTTCTTGTATAATCAAGTATCCAATTTTAGCATAATCCATTGTTGATAACCAAATGCCATTTGCTAGATCGAGCGTACTATCGCGCGACTGCTCTATCAAATAATCATTTATTCCCAATGGTTGAAATAGCAATTCGTCAATCACAGAGGTTAAGCTTGTTTCTTTCAATACATTCTGATAGATCTTAGCCAACAGGATTCCATGGGCGCTATTAATAGAAGTTCGCAATCCTGGTGATGCCTCAAGTTGTTTATTTAAAACATATCCTGCCCAATCTACTGATCTTTTCATCTGCCGAATATCACTTTCAGAACGTTCAGAATTTATAATACCTTCATTCCAAGAAAGTCCAGATCGGTGAATCAAAAGATGCCTGATTGTGATCTGGCGCTTTTCTATATCATTTTCAAAAGCGCTTTCGTATTCTGGTAAATATTGATAGATAGGGGCATCAAGACTGGAAATATAACCTTGGGATATAAAGTGGTCTAATAGTAAGATTGCGCAGATCAAACTCGCTCTGCCTATTGGCTTCAGTTCACCTCGCTGGGAGTCATAGTAGTTTTCGAAAACTAGCTTATCATCCCTTACAATAATAAGCCCAGTGACTTTGCCGTGTTCTTCACTTTTGATATCTGCATCTAGCTGAAGAAGATTATCGTCATTGAGACCCACTTCTGAAGGGGCAGCGTATTCCCAGATACTTTCATCTGGCGCCACATCATCACTGATATAGCAGCTGCTTAGCAATATTGCACTCCATATGATTAACCACCTACTCATTGTATAACCCTATTGACAACCCAATTCCAAAACCTAACCCATCGAATTCGCTACTCTCCAAACCATCCAAATCTAATTCATTCATCCTCCGATAAGTTCCTTTGACAAATATTCTTATTGGCTTGATAGGCCTATAGGTTACCCTAATTTCTCCAGCGATCATAGAAAATTTGTCTCTTAGAAATGTCTCGCCCGTTTCATTTTTATACCAAATGAAATCTCCTTTTCCATAAGCGAGTTTCAAGCTAGATTCAAAATTACCAATAGTTAGATATCTAAGCCCAAGGTTCAAACCGCCATATCTGTAGACTAGAGAAAAGGAATTCGGGAAGACCAGTTTCTGCTGGTAAGTGTCTTTAAAGTCATTCTGGAATATTCCAAGACTAAGTATACCATAGCTTAGTCCAATGGCTATTTCATTGGCATAATAAAATCGATCTGGGCCTGGTGCGAGCTCTGCTGAGTACTCTCCATAGATACCAATAGGCAGTTTTTTCAGCTTGAGTAGTGAGTCGTTTTGCAATTTCGGCGCTTCCACTACTTCGTCAGGGATGGAGTCAGTAGCCGCTTGACCGTAGGCCACACTCATTGACAGAAGCAATGGTATGCAAATTATGATTGCTATTTTCAAGTATTTGAATAGACTATACACCTATCAGAAGTTCACTAACAATTTGTTTGATGCTCATGCAACCTTACTAATTTACTAAAGTCCTTGATTAGAATTTTGTTTAAACTGAATTGAAACAAGAAGCCCTTAATATTCATCAAGAAATCATCGATAGATGTCGTGAAGGAGATGCACAAGCTCAGCATGATCTGTATCGACTGTATTCCAAATCAATGATTAATACGGCTTTTAGAATTTGTGGAAATCAAGAAGACGCGGAAGATGCACTGCAAGAGTCATTTGTAAATGCATTCAAACATTTAAAGACTTATCGTGGTGATGCAACTTTTGGTGCATGGTTGAAACGTATCGTGGTGAACAAGTCTTTGACCATTGTTAAAAAATCGAGCTCTGAAAGCATCATGCTTCAAGCGTATGGTGAAAACAATGATTGGGCGAATGATTCAAAAGAAGAACTAGACAATTACAGTGTAGAAGTGATCAGAAACGCGATCATGAACCTGCCACCTGGTTTTCGCAGTGTCATTACACTTTACCTTTTTGAAGGGTATGATCACGAGGAGATAGGTCAAATATTGGGTGTGGCTGAGTCTACGTCCAAAACGCAGTACAAACGTGCTAAAGATAAATTGAGAATGATCCTAAATGAACAATTGAAATATGGGTGATCGATTAGAAAAATTTGTTGAGAAACATCGTGAGGAGTTTGATGTGGAGCTACCATCTGAAGTGCTCTGGGATAAGATTCGTAAGCAATCCAATCCTTATACTTTTGGTAAGAGTCAATATTGGAAAATAGCCGCAGTGTTTTTTCTTATTTCCACACTTGCATTATTGATTGATAGGGTAGGCTTTAATCTAAGCGAAGACAATTCATCCACAGCCTTTACAGCTGATTTTAGACAAGTCGAATCATATTATGTAGGTATGATTGAAGCAAAGCGAAATGAAGTTTTGAGTCAATCAGACACACAATTGAGTAGGTCATTTCTCAAAGAAATCGAACAACTCGATGTGGTCTATAGCGAGCTCAAAGAAGTAGCCAAACTTAATAATCCGGGTACTACAATGACTGACGCGATGATTAATAATCTACAAATGCGCATAGAAATTTTAAATAAACAACTAGCAATATTAAAGTCCTTAAAAAATGAAAAAGATGAAGTTTCCAATATCGAAATATAGGCTTTCCGTACTTGTTCTCTTATTCAGTTTTGCAGCCTTTGCAGGGGAAGTAGAGTTAACCAAGACTATCAATAAAGTATATCCGATAAAGCCGGATGTTCAATTCTCAGTGGTTAATTCATTCGGTAAGATTCATTTGAATACATGGGACAAGTCTGAGTTGAAAGTGGATGTAGAAGTGCTTGTAGAAGGCCGGAATGACTCTAAAGCTCAGCAGTTATTGGATAAAATAGACATTAG
>JBLIFO010000089.1:0-11247 GCA_047633875.1 Marinoscillum sp.
GCAAAGTTTGAATAGGCGCTCTAGTTTCATTTTGACCGTGAACAGCATGAAAAATCTCAGTGGAAGAAGTTATTACTTTTGCATTGGTAAATGGATAATCTACCATCCGCAAAGCCGATGAAAATTCCGCATTGGACATACCGCTGATATACACTTTACCGTTGTGAAAATCTATGTCGGTAAAGGTCATAGAACGCAAAGAAGTTTTGTCCCAAATTTTCAAATCACTAGTTGGGGCATCGCTTATTTTAGTTTCAGTGTGTTTTGTAGCATCTAAATCAAACTTACGAATGGTTCCTGCTTGATTTACTACAATAATTTGCGACACATAACCAGTTTTGGTTTTGGTATCAAACGCAATATACGCTTCCTTTGAAGCCGGATTTATTGCCATATCTCTAACGATAATGTCCATTACTCCTACTTTTGAAAAAGCGGCAATTTTATTACTTAGATCATGGATGTTGTATGCTTTTTGAGCTTCGGAATTGGTAGTGGAAGCCACAGAATAAGCATAAAGTGTAGCTGATTTACTGTCACCTACAAATAAAGTATTGGCATCGCCAAACTTTATTACACTAACGGATTGTGGTGTAGTGGCAAATGCCAAACCAGTTGTAAGCAGTAAGCCTGCTAATGCTATAGATTTTATTTTCATGTTTTTGAATTTTTATGTATACAAAAATCAGTACTAATAAATACCTATGCATTCATGTAGATTAACAAATCACAGAATTGTTATTTTTTTCCGGCTATTTTTCCTCGAATAGTACTTAAAGCTTGTGGAGTAATACCTAAATAGGAGGCAATCATTTTCTGTGGAACTCTCTGAACGATGTCTGGGTATATTTCAAGGAAGTGAGTGTAACGTTCGATCGCGGACGCACTCATTAGCATGACAATTCGTTTCTGAAGCACACTAATACGCTTGTGTAACTTATGTAGATCACTTTTCGGGGGTGAGCTTTTTGAAATTGGGACAACCACAGAATCTTCCAAGGCATCAATAAATAACTCACCTTTTTCTCCTGGTGCTACGTTGTCTCCGACTATCCAGCCTTCGGAACCAAACATGAAGATGTGTTCTTTACCTTTGTCATCAATGGTGTAACTTCTAAGTAATCCTTTTTTTACAAGGAATACAGAAGTGCTCAATACTCCTGTTTTCTGGAGAAATTCGCCTTTCTTCACTTGCTTGATTTTCTCTTCTGAGTCAAGACTTAATATTTCGGTAATGTTTTCCATTCTCTATAAATGCACGCCAACAATTCAGTAAACACAATGGTGTTTACTTACCTTATATCAAAGCGAATCTAAGGGGTTTTTAATGTTTATCAAACTTGTATTAGCCACATAGGTATACATCTGATTTGTTTCGAGGGAGTTATGTCCCAATAATGTTTGTATAGATCTTAGATCAGTACCCGCTTCCAATAGATGTGTAGCGAATAAATGTCTTAGCATATGTGGTGTTACTTTTTGCGCGATTTTGGCTTGTTTCCCAACATGGCGCAAGTGTCTATGCGACCCAGTCTATGCGACCCAGTCTATGCGACCCAGTCCGCTTGTGCCTCACTGAAAAAAAAGCGTTATGGACTTTGGAGTACAAGCGGATGCTGGCATTAGTTGAGGAGAGTTATATCTATTTATTCGAAAACTATTTCATCTATAAATATCTGATGAGACATTCCTTCTCCACTCGAAAAGATTACGAAACCCGACCGGATACAGCTTAAATCAAGTTTTTTCGTCTTAATCGTATATTTTTCCCATTTATTAGATAAAGACAATCCTATTGATTCCTTACTCGTATCCGGAAAAGGCTTGTCACCTTCTATCAAACCAAAACCTACCGTGACTTTTAAATTATCATAGCTCGCTTTCGCCCAAAAACTAAATGTTTGTGCTCCACTGATATCATAGCCACCAGGCATATCGCCCCAATCATTTGCAGGGTCTACAAAACCAATTCCATACCATTGTTTTTTTCCGTTGAAGCTTATTTTAATAGCTGTTTTTCCTTCTTTTACTGTTTCTGAATAACCTAAATCAACATCAATGACTTCATAATTACCCATTAATGCAGATGGTACATAAAGTAGATTTTCATTGTCTCTGTATACATAAAATGGAAGTTCGACACGAGGCACTAAGAATTTGCGTTGAGCAGCCTCTTTATCAATGACCGAGATAGAAGTTGTAGCTATACCAACGTTACCATAGGAATCATTAACCATAGCATAAACCTTGATTCCGCCATTCTCTGATGGTAGTTTAACTTCAAAACCCTCGGACAGATTGCCCCTAGCTTCCAACGCGATCAATTGATCACGTCTTTTTCTGCTGCCTATTCTTTGGTTATAATAAAATTTAACTGCTAATTCTTCTTGCTCAATATCCACGGCTTCTAGTTTCACAGGAATCCATGTGCCACTTTTTGCAGGAGTATTTGGTAATTGAAATGAAATATTAGAAGGAACATAATTCGCTGGTTTTTCTCCTGTATATGCTTCTCTAATTGCCCAGTATTGAGGACGTGTCATCCCATTGAAATGGGTAAGTAACCAAGATGCCACAAAGCTATTTTCATCTGCATAATGGAAAACATAAACACCCAGACAATTGGGTTTAGGCTTAATCCACTCATTATAGCCTTTTACGATAACCTCATATTTTTCCTTATCGGTGGGTTCAGGCTTTACGCCATTTTTATCCTCCTCTATTTCCCACTCTCCTCTTACCCCAAACTCGGTAATGACATAAGGCTTGTCTGCACCTTTTTTTGCTAACTCTTCCGGCAGAACATTCGCTCCCATTCCATAAGTGTTAATTCCATATATATCAATGGATGGAACATATGTCAACCACCAATCTACTCCGAAGACCCAAGCCTCTACAGAGGTTATAGGATGATTGATATCTATCTCTTTTATTTGAAAACAAATACGCTCTAATAATTTAGAATAAGCAATTTTCTCTTCATCGGTAGGTGTATTTAAGTAAACTTCATTCCCGACACCCCAAGTTAAAATTGCTGGGTGGTCCTTGTAGGTTCGCACGATCTCAAGAGCATTCTTGTACATTTCTTCTTTGCCTTCTGTATCATTCAAATAATCAAAACTATCATCAGCTTCCATTCCTGGTCTACCATGTCGCATCCAAATACCCAACATGACTTTGATACCGTGAGCATGTGCTGCGTCTAAAAGCCTTGGTGTATTTTCGGATGTTCCCCATGTCCTAATCGTATTGACACCCAAGAACCTCAGTTCTTGAAAGTATTTGTCATAATTCATGACATCTTTATCATAACCAAAAGTGGCCCCTTTTACATCAAATGGTTTTCCTTCAACGAGAAGAGTCCATTTACCATTATGCTTTTCAACTGTGGTCTGAGCATTGACCAAGAATGAAAAAAGAGTTGATAATAGTAAGAGACAGATTAAAGAAATTTTGATTTTAGTCATGATTAATTATTAAAGGATTTCAACTCAGAGCTAAATGGCGAATGTCTCGAACTCAGTATTTTCGGATAAAACTAACGAACCTCGCCGATACGCACATCGCTTTGGTGGAAGCGCTGTGTAAATGAAGGTCTTTGCCAGAACTCTTTTCAGTGTAATACGCCTTATATGGCGCAAGTGTCTATGCGACCCAGTCTATGCGACCCAGTCTATGCGACCCAGTCCACTTGTGTCTCACTCAAAAGAAAGCGTGATGGAATTTGGAGTACAAGAAAACTGGGTCGCATAGACGCTTGCACTAGTTGATTTTTATACCATCATTCACAACCACTTCACTTTATCATCAATTGGTGTCCTTGGTGGTGACACTTTAGGCGCATCGGCATAACCCATATAGAAAAGCCCGATGCATCGTTCGCCTTTTTCTAAGATATCAAACTCCCCAAAATACTGCAGCAGATCTGGCGTACTCCAATACGCACCTATGCCATAGGCAGATGCCGTCAGCCACATATTTTGAACGGCCATAGACACAGCCGCTATTTCTTCCCATTCTGGCACTCGTTCCTTCGGGTCTTTTTGAATTCCTATCGCAATGATAGCGCCTGCTTTCTGAGGGTTCATTTTTAGCTTTTCGTATTTCGCTACTGAGAAAGATTCACGTGGATTTAGCGAGCGGTATTTCTCTGACATGAAGATGCCAAAGTTCTTGAGCACTTCACCTTTCATCACTTTGAAGCGCCAAGGTTGCGTAAGCCTGTGGGTGGGTGCCCAATTGGCGTTTTCGAGTATGTTCTTGATGATCTGATCAGGAATCAATGTTGACTTGTACTGCAGCGGATAGACTGCTCTCCTATTCCTGATTAAATCATGTACCTCTTCGATCTTCATGCCGCAAAACTACATGCCAGACTGAAGGGATTAAAAGAATTGTCAACAAAAACTAAATCGGTTTTGCGGTTTCTATGAAAGTATGGGCTACCGCCAATTACAACCTCAAGATTTTGATGAATTTATCCTAGCAGCATGCGGACAAATTCGATACGATAGTAACTTACGCGTATACCAACCTCTCTTGCCGTGAAACGATTTTCAGCAATTCTCATCACTCTTCTTGTACTATTTACTTCATGCAGTGACTCACAGAAAGAGAAACCATCAAATGATCAGAATGCATCTTTTGATACCTTCAAAGAAGAATTCCTGGCTACTCTATGGGAACAATACCCAGGATGGGCCTCATGGGCTGGACTGCATGAATATGACTCGGTGCTGGTCATCAGTTCGGATGAAAATAGACAGCAAAAGCTTATTGCCCTTGGCGAAATACAAACGAAGCTTAAATCCTTTGAGCTTGACAAACTGAGTGATAACAATAAAATCGACTACTACCTCATTGATAATCTCATAGCATCAGAGCAGTGGAGCATCTCGGATTTTAAGTCTCATGAGTGGAATGCCTCTGAATACAACATTGCTGATAGAGCATGGTCTATTATCAATGGAGATTACGCAAGCCTTGATACACGATTGAAGATTCTTTCTCGCCTTTTAGAGCAAGTTCCCTCCTACTATCAGGCAGGTAACAAAAATCTCAAAATCCCAACAATGGAACATCTGGAGTTGGGAATTATGCAAAATAAAGGTGGATTAGAAGTACTGGGTGATGACTTGTTGGATTCTATCGCTAGTTCTAGCTTGAGTGAAGAAGAGAAACAAACCCTCCTCACGAGAGTGGAAGAATCCAAAGCGTCAATCAATAATTATGTTGCCAATCTCGAAAATATCAAATTAGAACTCAAAGACGATTTGGCGCGAAGCTCCCGAATTGGGAAAGAACTGTTTTTTAAGAAATATGAATTGGAGATCAATTCAGACTATACAGCCGAAGACATCTACAACAAGGCTTTGGCTGAGAAGGCTTCGTTACATGGCCAAATGATTGTGATCGCAGACACTATTTGGAATGACTACTTGGCAGGAATTGAGAAGCCAACAGATGAGATTGAGATGGTCAAAATGCTCATTGATAAAATCTCAGAGAAGCATGTAAGCAGAGAAGACTACTTTGGAGAAATCCAACGTCAAATCCCGATTTTAGCCGCATTTGTCAACGATCATGATTTATTGACCCAGGATCCGAGCAAACCTTTGGTGGTAAGAGAAACACCACTATACATGCGAGGCAGTGGTGCTGGCGCATCTATAAGCAGCCCCGGCCCCTACGAGAAAGATGAAGACACCTATTACAATGTCACGCCGCTGGATGACTACACAGACGAAGAAGCCGAGAGCTACCTGAGAGAATACAATCATTATATTCTTCAGATCTTGAATATCCACGAGGCGATACCGGGCCACTATACCCAGTTGGTCTACGGCAATCAGTCTCCGAGTGTAATCAAATCCCTCTTGGCCAATGGAGCAATGATAGAAGGCTGGGCAAACTACACAGAACTAATGATGCTAGAAGAAGGCTACAACAACTCGCCTGAAATGTGGCTAATGAGAAACAAATGGCATCTTCGTGGCGTGACCAATACCATCTTGGATTACAGCTATCACGTGTTAGGAATTGACAAAGAAGAAGGTATGAATCTCATGGTCACTGACGCCTTCCAACAGCAAACCGAGGCATCCAACAAATGGAGAAGACTGACTCTTTCATCTGTGCAGCTGAGCTCGTACTTTACTGGGTTCACACAGATCTATGAGCTGCGTGAAGAATTGAAAGCCAAGCAAGGCGATCAATTCAACCTTAAGGAATTTCATGAAGCGTTTTTGAGCTACGGCAATGCACCTGTAAGACACATTCGTGAGCTGATGCTTAAGGACTGATTTAAGGTGTTTGGCCGTTCTTGGAAAGGGAATCACATCTTAGCAGCAATAGCTACAATCTTCACTGCAAAACGTGGAAAGAGTCGCTTTAGATAATCGAAAACGAATGAATCTGGACCTATTCTCAGACGGGATCGGTCTTTTCTGATGCCTTTGATTATCAATCTGGCCGCCCTAGTCACACTCGTCATGGCTACCTTTTCGAAGTACTTAGCGGATTCTTCCTGCGTCATATCTTCCTTTGGACCTTTGATGAACTTGCCATTCTTTACAATATTGGTGCGAACACCTCCGGGATATATGACCATCACTTTCACGGAAGTGCCACGCATCTCTTGCTGTAAGGTCTCGGTCAATCCAGCTATCGCGTATTTTGAAGTATTGTAGGAGCTTTGATTTGGAAAAGGAATGAGCGCATTCACACTGGAAACATTGGCGAGATTGGCTGATGGTCTTTTTAGTAGATGTGGCAAAAAAGCCTTGCTTCCATAAAACGCACCCCAGAAGTTGATGTCCATGATCATTTTGAAATCCTCAATAGAGCCATCCAAAAAGCTATCAGCTACCGACCTGCCAGCATTATTGATCACAATATCCACCTGCCCAAAATGAGCCATAACATCATCCGCGTAAGCAAAGAATGCCACCTGATCAGCTACATTCAGCTTATCTGTTTTGACCTTAATCTCAGAGTTAGTAAGAAGTGCTGCGGTTTGAACCAACTCCTCCTCATTCAGGTCCGAAAGAGCCAAATGGCAACCAAGTGCCGCCAATTGTATCGCCAGTTCTCTCCCAATCCCAGAGGCTGCTCCGGTCACTACTGCTACACTGCCTTTGATGCTTTTCATAGTAGGCAAAGATTAGTTAATTATTAATGAATTGCCTTCGGTGCTCAGTAATCAGTCCACAACATTTTTAAAAATGGAGAATGAAAAGTTGAAAATGGATAATTGAAAGTAACGATAATACATCAGCGCAAGGCGTTAAGCGGCGAGCGTTCAGCGCTAAACCAACGTCCCTACCCCTCTTTGGTTATTCTCCAAAAATCATTAATTTCAACCTACACTAAACTTAACCCTACTATGACCACTCTTACAAAAGCCCCTACTTGGTACTGGATAGTCTCAGCAATAGCCTTAATATGGAATGGCCTTGGCGTAATGGCTTATATCACGCAAGTCATGATGACTCCTGAAGCTTTGGCTATCTTGCCAGAAGCTGAACGCGCGCTTTATAATGATTTTCCGGCTTGGTATACTGGTGCTTTTGCAATTGCGGTATTCGGTGGAGCATTGGGGTCGTTGGCACTTCTTCTACGCAAAGCATCTGCTTACCTGCTCTTCATTATTTCCTTCATCGGCTTAGCGGTGCAGATGTATTACAACCTAGTCATAAGTACCGCGATGGACGTCTATGGACCAGAAGATCTGATTATGCCAATTATGGTAGCGGCTTTTGGTATAGGGTTTATCTTCCTTGCTAAATCAGCGAAAGCTAAAGGTTGGATTGGCTGATTTAACAATTAATCACTGGCAAATAACATCATATCAAAGTTTAAACAAGACTATTTAAGTCAATGCATTATGCTCAAAACCTTAATGCCTCGATTGTAGTTTAGAGCACCATGTTGAAGTTCCTCAAAGCATATTATCCTTTGTTTCCCATTATTGGAATGGGTTCATACCTTATTGTGTTTACCCTCGCGGCGAGCGCCTATCCCGGTGGCTCGGAGAATCTTCCCCATGCTCCTGGGTATAGCTTTTTTCACAATTTCCTATGTGATGTGATGGATCCAATCACCAAAGGTGGGGTCTTCAATGGTGCAAGATTCATGGCGGTGGTTTCTCATCTAATTCTGAGTTTCACAATGGTTACTTTCTTTTATCTCCTTCCGGAAATTTTTGATCATAAAAACAGAAACACCAAGCTAATCAGATTTTTTGGTATGCTGTCCATGGCAGTATTTGTCTTGATGTACACGTCTTACCATGACCATATCGTAACATTGACAGGCATCATCGGCACGTTTGCAATGATCCCACTCATGTTAGAATTGAAACATTGTCCAAACAAACTGCTCAATTTGCTGGCTTATTGGTGCTTCTTATTGAGTGTGGTAGTGTTCTTTATTTTTGAAACGAAACTTGGCTTCTACTACCTCCCATTCCTTCAGAAAATCACTTTTATGTTTGATGCTACTTGGGTGATCTGGGTAAGCTTGATCGTATGGAAGAAGAATAGGGAATTATCAGAAAAGCTGGAAATGGTTTACTAAAATCCAATCAAATTGACAGCTTTAGAGCAAGCCATCAATACTCGAGTCCCAATGTCGGGGTTGGTCAAAATGATCAACAAGGATCAAGTAAGTTTTGATGAAACCATAAGTCTTGCGATTGGAGATAAAGAACCCACAGCATGGAGAGCAGCATGGGCACTTTTTCACAGCACCAAAAAGGAGGATTCAAGATTAATACCTTTCATCGATCAAATCCTTGCCGTACTTCCATTTAAGAATGACGGTCATCAGCGAGAACTAATCAAACTAGTCATGAAAGTTTCTCTCAATGAACAACAGGAAGGTGTGCTCTTCGACTGCTGCATGTCTATCTGGGAAAAGGTGGGCAAAAGTCCTTCGGTGCGTTCTTTAGCTTTCAGCTTTATATACCTAACCATTCAAAAATATCCCGAACTGAAAAGTGAGATAAAATTCCTCGTTCAAGAAGAATATGTTTCACCGCTCTCGCCTGGAGTTCGAAAAGGTGTTGAGAAGAAAATCAAGCGCTTATTTGGCTAGTTTCTTAGTTTAGTGAAGACCCACTATTTGTAAATACCTCTTCATTAGTTTATATTTAATCCAATGAAGTTCACTCGACTACTCAAGTATATACTGCCCTTATACGTTTTGCCTTTGTTGGCATTTATTGTAGGTAAGAATGTGTGGAGAAATCAACCCGAATTTGTTATTCCACTTGGTACCTCAATCGCTTTCGTGTATTATCTTTTGTTAGAAAATCCAAATAAGCAATATTTAAAACAAATAGCTATTTGCATCGGAATCATGCCTCTGATATACCTCTTACCCTCAAGCTGGCAACTTGATGGGTTTTTCATGGGTTTGCTTGCTGCATGCGCTGGCGCACTCTATACCCTCAGGTATCTCAAGAAACCAAATCGCAATTCCATTCTTGAAATCTTAAAACTAATTGCAGTCATTCTATTTTGCCTCACCTATGTGATTGCGCCTAAAGAATTTGTTGCGCCTGCCAATATTGCAATCGGCTTTGTCTACTTCACTACTAGAGTCTTACAATCTCCAAATCAATCAAATATCATGCGAAACGTTATATCAACCTTGCTCATTCTAGTTTCTGTCTTTTTTGTCGTTTTTGCCAATATCAAAGCAAGTGAGGCGAAAAAACAAACAGTGCTCGCTTATGAAAAGTATCAAATCGCCGAAGAGAAAACAGAAGAGCTGAAAGCATACAAAGAAAAGACAGAAGAAAGGCTCAATTCCATTGTGTCTAGAATGGACTCTTTACAAAGCCAACTTTTAGAATGCCAGTCTGGTAGATAAATTCAAGTCGGTCTGTTGCATCTTAAGTTATCCATACTCCTCTTACCAAAATTCTAACGAAGAGCTCCCTGTAATTATTCAGGGGCCGGCTCAAATTCAATCCTATGGTTTTCAATCAAGGGTCAGAATACGGACAACCAACCATATCTTCTTTGATCGTGTCTAACTAACAACTCAAAGAATTATCAAATGACCAAATTCATCGCATTACTCTTTTTAGCCCTAGCCTCCTTCAGCTGCGAGGATGATATCTCCAAATTACCAGTTGAATCCCTATCCGGTTCATACAGCGGCATATTTGGCAAATCTCATCCGCAGATAAAGTATAAAGCTTCAGATGTCACACTGACTTTTGACGGAGATATATTTTACGGACAAGGTGAGTTTATAGACTACCCTGCCATCTGCAGAGGATTCTTTTCTATTTCAGGAGATAGCATTCTATTTGTTGATTCGTGTGCATGGACTGCAGATCGGGTTTGGGAAAACATCCTTTCGGGTAGTTTTCAACTTGAGCAAAAAGGAGATGAGATTATTTTTAAACGCCAAAGAGGTGAGACGACTGATAGATATGTCTTAATAAAGGACATGAACACATCGTATAACTAAAACAAAGGGTGAATACAAAGTATACCGCTGCCTCAGCACTCTCATAATTAGACCTAACCAAAACTTATCCCCTCCTCCTATCTTTTAGCGAATAAATACTTGAACTTTGCAGCGTCCTGATTCACCGATGGATCTCGCTCAAATCACTTTATGCTCAACTTCGCTTCAAGCAATCTTCACCCAGACATCATAAAGGCACTAGCCGACCAAAAACTAGAAAGACCTACGGAAATCCAAGCGAAAGCAATTCCAATTTTGCTCACTCATGAAGGTGATTTCATAGGTCGTTCCTCTACAGGAACAGGTAAAACATACGCCTATGGTGCTCCTCTCCTCTCAAGAATCGATGTAACCAAAGGCGTTGTGCAAGCTGTCATCCTAGTACCTACACGAGAGCTTTCAGAACAAATAGGTAATGAGTTGACTTCACTGGGCAAGCACCTAGCTGGTCTGAAAATAGAAGCAATCTATGGTGGTGTTTCCCTGAAATCGCAAATCCATGAACTAAGCAACGGTACGCAAGTCATCGTGGCTACTCCAGGAAGATTGATGGATTTGGTACAGCGCAAGGTGGTACATCTCGCTGATATCAAATATGTGATCATGGACGAGGCAGACGAAATGATATCTGGATTCCGAACGGATATTGACAAGATATTGGCTACAGCCAATCGTAACTATGGCACTTGGCTTTTCTCAGCTACGCTACCTGATGAATTGAACGCTATCACTAAAACCTACCTTACAAAGGATCTGCTAAAG